>JBJHBV010000061.1:0-1771 GCA_050485705.1 Candidatus Vogelbacteria bacterium | reverse complement strand
CACTGGCAATAATAATAGCCGATACAAAAACAAAAAAAGCGGCGTAAACTCTGAGTGGTCTTCCCAGCGTCAAGCTTCTCTCGGCCAAAGGTAAAAGCTTCAATAAACCAACAAATGAAGCCAAACTATCTCTCCTCCCTCTTAATAACAGAACATCCCCGGGACGAAGAGGAACCTCTTCCAAATGATCTCTGCTTGATTCTCCATGACGAGCAAAGGCTAACATATTAACTCCATAGCGATAACGCCAATCAATATCACCCCAACTTTTACCGGCTATTTGAGAATTGGGGCCAACGACAGTTTCTATATCTACAGTTTCTTCATCACCGCTGACGTTCTGTTCAACAGCCTTCTGTCCTACGATTTGCAATTTGTTCTTTTCTATCAACTCAGTTAAGATCTCCGGCTCTGCTTTTAAAATAAGGGAATCACCGGCTTCTAATTCCACCAAACCAGAAGGATTTTCTATTTTTTTACCTTGCCTGATCAGAGCCAAGACATTAACTTTTTCTTTAACACTTTCTCTCAATTTGTTTAGATGTTCAACCAAAAATTTATCTCCTTCCGGAACGGTCACCTCTGTTGTATATTCATCAATCGGTGGCTCAAATAAAACATGAGCATTTCTTTTAGGTATTAAACGCCAACCGATAAGAGTTAAAAACAAAATTCCCAAAAAAACCACCGCCAAACCGACATAAGCAAAATCAAACATAGCAAATGGCACCCCTACCGCTTCTTCCCTGAAAGCAGATATAATAATGTTTCTAGGGGTACCAATCAAAGTCAGAAATCCGCCCAAATGAGAAGCAAAAGCCAGGGGCATTAAAAACATAGCCGGTGAAATATTATTTTTCCGAGATAAATTAATAGCAATAGGCATTACTAGAGCCAAAGCCCCAACATTGTTAATAAAAGCAGACAGAAAAGCCACCAGACACAAAAGAATAAAGAGTTGTATAACAGGATGATTTCCCACATAACCCAAACGCCTGATTATCAAATCTATCATTCCGGAATTAACCAAAGCTTGACTGATAACAAACATTGAAGCGACAACAATTACAGCCGGATGAGAAAAACCGGCAAAAACCTGATCGGTAGTCAAAACACCAGACAAGGCCACCAAAATCAAAACAAAAAACGCCACTAAATCATAGCGCCAACGACTTTTAGCAAATAAGACCACAGCCAAGACCAAAACCAATAAAATAAATATTTGATCTAAACCGTTGATTAACATAGACCCTATAATAAAAGGAATCAAACCTAAAGGCAAATCAAAATCTAATTTACAAAAGGCACAAACAAAAAACCTTCTTTCTTTTCAGATTCAAACTCATTAAAAGAAACTTTCTTTAATTTTATTAGATCATTACCAATCGGTGATATTATTATCCCCCCAATAGTCAATTGCTCTTTCCAAGACTCAGGGATAAAAGATCCGGAAGCGGCTGAAATGATACGGTCATAGGGAGCCCCCTGTAGATACCCCTTAGAAGCATTTAAGCAATGTATTTGAACCACTTTACTGGAAATAAAATTATATTTAGAAATATTTTTCACAGACCAAACGGCAAGTTCGGGTATTAATTCTAAACCGAAAACTTGACCCCTTTCAACCGGAGGCAACTCATCACCTGCCATCCCTCTACTGATCAAAAAAGCAATTAGGGTAGTTTGCCAACCAGAACCGGAACCAACATCTAGAACCTTCTGCCCCGAACTCAACTCAAGCCATTCCAACATTAAAGCCACCGTACTGGGC
>JBJHBV010000060.1:0-1891 GCA_050485705.1 Candidatus Vogelbacteria bacterium | reverse complement strand
ATATCATATATCTGAAGCGTATACCACGTTCCAGGGCAATCAAGAAGCCTCTGGTATTGCGATATTTATTGAATTGATACATATGGACTCTAAATTAGAGAGTCTCATATGTTTCTGAACTTATGCAAAAGACAGCAACTGCACCACAACCTTAAAACAATCGCAAAATATCGTTAAAAGTTACGACAAGCATCAAGCCCAGCAAGAATAAAAAGCCGAGGGCGTTAAGGGTGTTAGCTACACTTGGTTTAATCGGTGACCCTTTGATTGCTTCTATTAGAATAAATAGCAAGCGCCCTCCATCTAAAGCCGGGAAGGGTAATAAATTTATAATTGCCAGATTAATAGAAATTAAAGCGGTAAAGGTAAGCAAATAAATCAAACCCAAAGAAGCAGCATCTCCCACCAAACCAACTATACCAACCGGACCCATAACTGAATCTAGGGCTGATTGTCCTCGAAAGACATCAGCCAACAATTGCCCCAAAAGAACCACCATCGTAACAGTAATATCAACCGTATAACTCGCCCCGGCAATAAAACTACGCCATAAAGGCAGAGAAACCAAACCAACCTGATCCATCGCAATCCCTATGGCCGGGTCAGCAGTATCAGCAAATATCCCCTGAGTTGGAGTGATAGAAAAATCTAACTGTTCTCCACCCCTAGAAATAATTACAGGAAATTCAGTTTCTCCTTTAGCAGCTATAAAATTAGAAACTTCAGGAGCGGTAGTTGGCATAATTTTTTCATCTTCAATACCTAAAGACAAAATAACATCTCCCGGCTTAAGTCCTACTACAGCTGCCGGTGAATCAGGTAACACCTGAACAATAGACAAATTCACTTCTCTCACTTGAGCCCCAGCCGGCAAATCAGAAACGGACATTGGTATACCAACCATAAAACCAAAAGACAACAAAATCCAAGCTAAAATAAAGTTAAAAGTTACTCCTCCCGCCATAACTGCAGCTTGAATCCATTTGGGTTTACTTAATAAACTGCGGTCATAATCCTCAGACGGACCATCTGAATTTTCATCCGGTGTTTCTCCATGAATTTTTACAAAGCCTCCAAAAGGAATGGCATTGAGCGAATACACTGTCTCCCCCTTTTTTATCTGCCACAACCGAGGAGGGAAACCAAGACCAAACTCATCGACCCTGATACCTGACTTCTTAGCTACTAAAAAATGACCTAGCTCATGAACCAAAATCAAAACAGCCAAAATTACAATAAAAATAAAAATAGTCATAATTAATTCTGTATTTCTGTTTCTTTATGTTTATTCATTTCTTCAAGCTTGCTGATACCCTCATCAACCACTTTTTGTAATTCATCTTTTAGTCTGAATTTCTCATCCTCGCTAAGCTCCCCCTCTTTTTCTTTAGTTAAGATATCAGTCCAAGTCTTTTCTCTCTCTTTTCGTATAGAAACTTTGGCTTCTTCTAGTTTCTCACCAGCCAGTTTAATTAAAGCGGTTCTCCTTTCGGCGGTTAGATCCGGGAAAATAACCCTAATAGAAGAATCATCCGGAGCTGTAGAAACTCCCAGGTTAGCCTCGGCAATAGCTTTTTCAATACCGGCAATTTGACTCTTATCCCAAGGAGAAATACGCAAAGTGCGAGCATCTTCAGTAACGATAGCGGCAATGTGTTTAATCGGGGTTTTGGCTCCAAAACTATCAACATAAACAGAATCAAGCAATATCGGTGTAGCTCGTCCGGTTCTGAGACCGGCGTATTCAGCCGACAGCCAAGTTTTCACATCTTCTATTTTTGCTTTAAGATTCTCAAAATTATATTTCATAACAACCTTAATTTAACATAAATTAATTTCCCTTTCCAGAACCGAGACTGAGAGCCAGCTGTTCCAAAATCATTTTAGGTAA
>JBJHBV010000059.1:0-1983 GCA_050485705.1 Candidatus Vogelbacteria bacterium | reverse complement strand
GTCTTGGGATATGCTTGGGATATGGACCAGGGTCGTGTGTACCGTGTCATTCATCATTTGACTTGGCGGGGGGAAGATCTATACAGAAAGTATTACTCGAAGTATTACTTGGGTGGATGGCCGAAACTAATCAGAGATTGGATCCGAGCGATACTCCTTCCTTGTTAGTGCAACCCTTCACCACCCCCAGCAATGCTGGGGGTGGTTCTTATTTTGGGGATAAAAATTTGACAAAAATTCCTTTACTGCTATACTGCTGTCACTTCAGCAAGATTGAGTTATAGTTGCCTGCTGACCCGTACATATCTTGCTTACAAACTCTTAAAATTAAAACCAAGTTATTTACCACTTTCGAGTGGAGGGGATTGGTTTGTATTTTTTTTGTTTAGTTAAGCTTTTTAATAATTTTAATAGAAAAAATATTTATGCAACAAAAATATTTTTCCAAGTTCAAGCCGGCTCTGGCTGAGATGCCTAACTTGATAGAGTTACAACTTGAATCCTATCGCTGGTTGGTGCAAGAAGGTTTGAAGGAATTATTTGAAGAGTTTTCTCCTATTAAAGACTATTCTGAGAAAAAGTTTGAGTTAAATTTTACTCATTTTGAATTAGACAAGCCTAAATTTGATGAGCATTACGCCAAGGCTAATAAGTTGTCCTATGACGCTCCTCTGAGAATCAGGGTTCAGTTAAAAAATAAAACTTTAGGTCAAGATAAAGAGCAAGAAATATTCTTGGCTGATTTTCCGGTGATGACTTCTCACGGTACTTTTATCGTAAACGGTATTGAAAGAGTAATTGTCCCACAGCTAGCTAGAAGTTTTGGTGTCTTTTTCACTTCTAATTTATTAAAAGGTAGAAATCATTTTGGAGCTAAAATCATACCTAGTAGAGGTGCTTGGGTGGAAATAGAGACAGAGGCTGATGGCGCTATTTATGTTCGCATAGACAGAAAGCGAAAGTTTCCTGTTTCTTCTTTGTTGCGTGTTTTTGCCGATATTGAAGGGGCCAATAAGACTGATAAAGAGTTGATGTCTTTGTTTGAAAAGAAAGGTGTTGATATTGAATATATAAAGAAGTCTTTTGAGAAAGATCACGCTAAAAATGTTGATGATTCTTTTGTGGAAATTTATAAGAGACTTAGAGATAGCGATCTGGCTACTGTAGCTAATTCTCGTGAGTTTATTCAAGGTTTGTTTAGCAGAGAAAAATATGACTTTTCAGCGGTAGGGAGATTGCGTTTCAACGAACGATTTGAGAAAACGATTGATAAAAAAACTAAAGATGATCGAATTATTCATTTTGATGATTTGGTAACAATTGTTAGCCATATTATTACTCTTAATACCACCAAAGATGCTACAGCTGATGATATTGATCATCTTGGTTTTCGCCGAGTTCGCTCTGTTGGTGAGATGTTACAGCAAAAATTGAAGGTTGGTATGACTCAAATGAAGAGAAATATTCAGGACAGGATGTCTACCGTTGAGGCAACCACTCTTTTACCTATTCAATTAATCAGCCCCAGACCTCTTCAGGCCAGATTAAAAGAATTCTTTACCACCAACCAGTTGTCACAGTTTATGAATCAAGATAACATTTTGCATGAGATAGAGCATATCAGAATGTTATCTGCTCTCGGTCCCGGTGGTTTGACTAGAGAAAGGGCCGGGTTAGATGTTCGTGATGTTCATACTTCGCAATACGCTAGAGTTTGCCCAATTCAGACTCCGGAAGGACCGAATATCGGTTTGATCTTCCGTTTGGCGACTTATGCCAGAGTTAATGAATATGGAATTATTGAAGCCCCTTATCGCAAAGTAGTGGATGGTAAAATCACCGATGAAATAGTCTTTCTAAATGCTTTAGAAGAAGAAAAATACGATATTGCTCACGCCGGTGTCGCTTATGACGAAAAAGGTAATTTATTAGATGAGTTGGTAGAGGTGAGAAAAAATGGACGACCGGTATTATCTCCAAGAG
>JBJHBV010000058.1:0-2190 GCA_050485705.1 Candidatus Vogelbacteria bacterium | reverse complement strand
GCACTATATTTTGGGAGTCCATAGACGAACAAAAATATAGATGCGAAGGCGACCGAATCCCTCCCGGCGCACAATCATTGCTTTTTTAAAGCTTTTTGATATAGTGGTTTGGTTAAGAAAAAATCATATGTCACAAGATACTTTAGTAAAATTAGCTTGTCAGGATTGCAAACGAATCGGCTATTGGACTACTCGAAACAAAAAGAGGGTGGAAAAAAAGATTGAGCTGAAGAAGTATTGCAAATGGTGCAAGAGTCATACTGTAAACAAGGAGGTTAAAAAATAATATTCTTTGTTTTTTTGAAAATGGGCCTCTAGGCCCATTTTCTGTTTTTAGGATAAAATGATACACTATTGGTGTTTTTATAAGGGCTCATCGGTTAATTGGTAAACCACTGGTCTCCAAAACCAGGACTGCAGGTTCAAGTCCTGCTGGGCCCGCAACAAAGTGGAGAGACAAGAGCGAGGCAACTGCTTGCCTCGTGTCAGGACTTGAAAGGCGGAGCCATCCTGAGCTTGTCGAAGGAGGCGAGCCCGGGTAGGAGCCACTTATGAGCGGAGCGAATTT
Source organism: Candidatus Vogelbacteria bacterium (assembly GCA_050485705.1). GTDB lineage: Bacteria > Patescibacteriota > Minisyncoccia > Phycocordibacterales > XYD1-FULL-46-19 > JBJHBV01. Next base: position 1,622 of record JBJHBV010000058.1, on the reverse strand, counting down.
GTGAGCTGACACCAAGTCCTGCTGGGCCCGCAACAAAGTGGAGGGGTACTTATTTTAGTTTTCCACTAAATTAAAATAAGATAAATGATTTTTAGGCTATAATGGATGGTATATGAATTTTGGCCGAAAAAGACTTCCGGGTGTTGATGCACTTGAAGTAGAGAAATTACCCGAAATTATTGTTGATAATGAAGGGGGGAATATTTCCCTACCTAAACCCGTTTTAGATGATAAGCGAGGTATGATTATAGAGTCTGGCGAACCGATAGAAATACCACCTCAGAATGTTGATCAAATTAAGTCTTTTGAAAACAAGGCTTCGTTTGAGGATTTTAAAGAGAGTTTGCTCACTGAAATTACCGAGTATGCTAAAAGAAATCCTGATATTTTAGACAAGATTGATCCGGATCAAGAATTTATAGATGTTAATGATGAATCGGTGAAATTATTATTGGAAAAGATTCGTCATAGCTTAGATCTTAAAGCTCGGGATTTCTATGATGGTGCAGATCAAATGTTTTTTGGTCATGATATTTCCGAGTTGATAGAAGAGGCTAAATTTTCTAAACCAGAACATACCAATCAAAAATTTAATCAGTCAGGAGTCAATATCTCATCCCGTCTCCATGGTTTAAATGATAGAGGAAGTAATCTTTCAGAGACTGATGATAATAATCTGAATTCTCGTAATCAAGATTTATCGGAGTCTAAAATTGTAAATATCAAACCAACAGAAGTTATGAGAGATAAATGGGGTAATATTATTGGTTATCATAATCCACGGGCTAAAGCTGATGATTTTAAAAAAAGACTAAGGCCCAAATCATCAAGATCAGACGGAATAAATGATTTAAAGGATAATTTTGAAGAGGTTCCTGTAAAAAAGACAGAAAATGAATCAGATTTTATTCCCGGTCCGGTGGAAGAAAATTTGTTTGACTTAGATTCTTTTGTTAAAACTTCAAAAACATTCAAAGAAATTTATGATCTCCTTGGTAGTCAAGAGGTGGTAGTCGGGTCAGAGGAGGAATTTCCTGTTGGGAGGATCAGGTCTTTAATTGAGGATGTCAGGCAAGGAAAAAAGGACATAAATGCTATTACCAGAACTCATGGTTTGCGTGATAAGGTGGCGGAATTTTTGGTTGATACTGGAAGATCTGCGGAAATAAGGCAAGTAGATTCTTTTAATAGTCTTTATAATCTAATACAAAATTTTGATGTTGTAGTTGGTTCTGGTGAAATTTTTTCAGCTGAGAAACTAAAGATGATTATAGAAAAAGTTAGGCAGGGTGATTTGGGGATAGAATATGTCACTAGAACTTATGGTTTGCGCGATAAGGTTCAAGAGTTAATAAATAAAGAAATACCTGAGATTATCTTAAATGACAAAAATAACAATATAGTAGAAAAAGATAATGGTTTGTTGGGAGAAGAGGTTGGTCAAACAGTCAGGTCTTCATTTGAAGAAGCTAAGCAATCTGATGAGTCATCAAGTCGTTGGCCAAAATTAAAACAATATACTCACTTATTGAAATTAGGTGTAGGTAAAATTAGTGACAGATGGTTTGGCAGGAAAGAGGACAAAGAAGAACCGGTAGTTTGGGGTGAAAGAGCTGATATTC
>JBJHBV010000057.1:0-2305 GCA_050485705.1 Candidatus Vogelbacteria bacterium | reverse complement strand
GGTCTAGAAGGTTTGGTTCATATTTCCGAGCTAGATTGGGCCCTAGTAGAAAATCCAAGAGAACTCTACAAAACTGGAGACAAAATAGAGGCTAAAATAATTGAAATCAAAGATGATAAAATATCCTTATCTGTCAAAGCTCTGAAAAATAATCCATGGCTAGAAGCCGAGAAGAAATACAAGAAAGGCGACAAAGTAGATGGAGTAATCATCAAATACAACAAACACGGAGCATTGGTCAGTATTGAAGAAGGTGTTGCTGGTTTGGTTCATATTTCCAAATTTGAAAATGAAGAAGATTTGAAAAACAAATTGGAACTTGGAAAAACTTACACTTTCACCATCAATCTTTTTGAGCCAAAAGATCAAAGAATGACTCTTTCTTTTGGTGAAGCAGAAGAAGAAACCGAAGAAAAGACTGAGGAAAAATAAAACTAAACACAAAAAAGACGCTCTCCCAAGCGTCTTTTTTGTTAAATTTCACCTATTGACAAATATTATATATATGATATTATCTGTTCAGTTGGTAAGGGCAAATAAAACTGCATTTAAGCCCAACATAAAAGGCCTTGGTGAAGCTTAAGCTGATCCGGGGCCTTATTTTTTATAAAATGGCTTAAAATAAGGATTTATTCACTTAGAAATAAGACCATAATCTGAAATACTTGACAAATTTTTATAGTATGCTAGGATAACTGGCAGAAGCTAAGGTTGTCTTAGCTTAAAAAACGGGAGCTCCCGCCATGCGTATCCGTGACCGCCCGCGCAAATAATTTTCCCATCCCCCTCTTTTAAAGTTGAGTCCCAGAAAGGGGCGCACAAGCCTGGCCCGGGCTAAGGGCAGAGAGGGGGACCATCGCGTCTGACAAAAAGGCAATACAGCCCCGGAGTGAGTCTGGCCAAATGAACGTGCTGGTGCATGTGCACCACTGGCCCCGAGACCTCACTCCGGGGTCTTTTTTTATATAAAAAATTGACAAAAAACAGGAATACAATATAATCCGAAAAGATAATTCATTCTACGTTCTTTCCCCGAACACCCCCGGAAAGTTTGAAGCTCCGAGTGGTCCCAACCAACCACTCTTGACGCGCCGCAGAAGCTCCTTTCCGGGGGCTTTTTTTAATTAAACTTATTCATCGCAACCTCAACCCCCTCAGTAACCACAGAAGTCAATATCTTAGCCACACTTTGTTCTAAACTTTTCACTATCATCATTTCTCTGGTGCTAAATTTACCTAAAACAAAATCTTTCCCTCCCCTTTTGGGTTTAAAGATTTTTGATAACAACCCGGTCGGTTCATAAGCAATACCCAAACGAAGACGAATAAAATCTTTATGACCCAAAGCTTCTACAATAGACTTCACTCCATTGTGTCCTCCATCCCCTCGCCCTACACTGATCCTTATTTCTCCCAAAGGTAAAGCTAAATCATCATGTACCACAATTAATTTATCTATTTTTTCTTTTTTCATTGTTTTGGCCACACTGGCCCCGGATAAATTCATATAAGTCTCCGGAAATAGAAAAAACAAATTATCAGACCCTAATGAAGAAACAGTCATCCTGGCTGAGAGGTCACTTCTTTTCTGCCAATCAATATCATCACCCTCAACATCACCACCAGCCAAGACTAAAGACAAAACCAATTGTCCAATATTATGTCTAGTATGGATATATTGTTCTCCGGGATTACCTAAGCCGACAATAAGATAATTCATAATTAAGAAATTATTTTTTAAAAAAAGTTATTTTATAACTATACAACGATATTTTATCTTGCGTCAAAGATTATTTTGTAATAATATATCTAAGCAGTAATAAAGAAAACTCCTCTTTTTAAAACTATGTCTCAAGAAAATCAGCCAACACCAAAAGAAAAAAGTTCCTTTTTGGAAATAGTTCGTTTTGCGCTGATTACTCTCATCATCGTCATACCGGTCAGAGCTTATGTAGCCCAACCCTTCATTGTTAGCGGTACTTCTATGGTCCCAACCTTTGCCGGTGGCGAGTATTTAATCATTGATCAACTTTCATACCACTTCCAAGATCCCCAAAGAGGCGAGGTGGTGGTCTTTCGCTTTCCTCAAAATCCATCCAAATTTTTCATCAAAAGAATAGTGGGTCTACCGGGCGACAAGATAATCATTACCGGAGAAGAAATATCTATTGTCACCAGTAATGACGAATTAATAATTCTAGAAGAAGAGTACGTCAACAGAAACCACCCCTACCGTCAAATGGTAGTCGATCTGGCCGACAATGAGTACTTTGTTTTGGGAGACAACAGAGATGTTAGCTCAGAC
>JBJHBV010000056.1:0-2670 GCA_050485705.1 Candidatus Vogelbacteria bacterium | reverse complement strand
TCTCTCTGGTAGTAGACAGATTAGCGGAGATTAAAGATTTAGACCCTCAAGGTCTGGCTTCTCAGATTGTCGCTACTGCTCGCCGGACTTTTGCTTTATGATTCATCACACCAAACCCAAAGCTCACCTTTCCTGCTTGATTGAAGCTTGTAAGCGTCTAGGGGTGGAGTATAAGTTGTATAACGATGATATAAATTTGTTAACTGTTTTTTTGGATAAACCTTATCACTTTGCCAATTCGGCTGTCCCACTTAATATCGGTGCTGATAATTATATTTGCAAAGACAAAACATTTGCTCGAAATATTGTTTCTAATGTTGTCTCAATACCTAAAGGTAAGAGTTATTTGGATCCGGCGGTCAGCGGTGATTATGTTCTCTATAGAAACTTTAATTCTCTTTCTCTTGTGGTTGATGATATAGTGCAGAATTTTAATTTACCGGTGATTATCAAGCCCAACAGGGGTTCTTTCGGAACCAATGTTTCTTTGGTTACTCGGGTAGAGGAAATAGAAAAAGCTCTTGAAAAAATTTTTAATAAAAAATCATTTCAGTACGATTATGTGGCTTTGGTGGAAGAATATATTAAACCTCTGGCCGAATACCGTATTGTTTTTTTAAATCACAAACCTGTTTTATTGTACAAAAAAGATAATCATCAAGCTGAGTTTGTTGGTAATCTAAGCCCTTTACACTATCGGGGGGCCAAGGCTTCTTTGGTTACTGATACGACTTTGATTGTCAGATTGACAGAATTTTTAAATTCGGTTTTTTCAATCTTTCCTATTGAGTTTGCCGGCTTTGATGTTATTGAGACTGAAGATGGAGATTTCAGATTGATTGAGATTAATGGTCATCCCGGTTTTGACTTCTTTTTGCGTGACAACGACCGAGAGGTGATAATTGATCTTTATCGGCAGATTATTGTTTATTTAGGGCAAAAAAATAAGGCTCAATAAGGCTTTTAGTCGTTTTGAGTCTGTTTTTGGGGGAGTTTCAAAATCTCATATATCGTTTTGACATTTAATATCCTTTCTGTTACGATAGCCAGTACTGTTTTATATGGATACATTAGATCAAAGTGAATCAAGGAAATACGAATTGGGCTATTTATTGAGCCCTTATATTCCTGTTGATGGTTTGGCTGAAACCGTTGAGGCTGAAGTTTTTTCTCATATTAGTAAGCTTGGCGGGGAAGTGACCAAAACCGTAGACCCGGCGATGCGTCCTTTGGCTTACCAAATCAAAAAGCGTATTGGTCACAAGCAAAACTCTTATCGTGATGCTTATTTTGGCACCGCTTTCTTTACCTTACCGGCTGACAAAGCTCCTGTATTGAATGATTTACTACAAAAAAGTGAACTCATAATCCGTTTTCTGTTGATCATTGAGCCTAAGTATGGAACCGGTAAAAAACGTTCTGCCGGTCGCCCAGCTCCTGCTAAACCGGTAGAAAAGGTGGACGAAACTCCGGTGGTTAAAACTGAGGTTGATACCAAGGAGATTGATAAGGAAATAGAAGATCTTTTGACCACTGCTTAATTATGTATTTAAACAAAGCCATTATTATCGGAAACCTAACTCGAGACCCTGAACAAAGAGCTTTGCCTTCCGGGGCTTCAGTGACTAGTTTTGCAGTGGCTACCAACAGAGTGTGGAAGGATAAAAATGGTGCTCGCCAAGAGGACACTCAATTTCATAATGTGGTTGTTTTTGGGGTTCAGGCTGATCATTGTGCTCAATATTTGCGCAAAGGCAGTGGGGTCTTGGTGGAAGGTAGAATGCAGACCAGAAGCTGGGATGCTGCCGACGGTACCAAAAAATATCGCACTGAGATAGTGGCCGATAGAGTTCAGTTCGGACAAAAGAGTAGTGGTGCCGGTACTTATCAGGAAAATAATAAAGATAATTCTGCCGACAATGGTGGTGACACCATTGAGTACCCGGAAGAAGATATCAATCCGGATGATATTCCGTTTTAATAGTTAATTTTTTCAGAATGAAACAGTGCTATTTTTGTACCAATAATATTAAAGACATAGACTACAAAGATATTGATGTCTTGCAACGTTTTCTTGATCCTCACGGTCGGATAGTAAAGCATGGTCGCACCGGAGTCTGTGCTAAACATCAGCGAAAGCTGGCCTTGGCTGTCAAAAGAGCTCGTTTTATGGCCCTAATTCCTTTTGCTAAGGCTTAGTCCTCTCTAGGTTAGTCAAGTTGATATCATATTGACTAAAACTTATTTTGTTATATGCTCTAAATTAGTAGAGGAGGTCATGGGGGCTTTCTCAAACAGTGGAGGAGATTGTCATGAAGGAGGAGAATGTGCACTATATGGGGGGTCTCGCTTTTTTTGAGGGAGACCAAGAGGATCTTGATCCTCAGAATCCTCCCTCAGAGAGGGTAGCGCACATGAGCAGTGACCCTACTGCTCTCGCGGTCAATGGGTGGGGCCTTACCCCTCCCACTTTTTTGGAGTTCTAGTCATCCTTCATCTCCCTACATCGTTCCGCCGGTATCGCAAGAGACCGGCGGATTATCTTTTATATTTTTTAATACTGCATAAGTTCAGAAACATATGAGACTCTCTAATTTAGAGTCCATATGTATCAATTCAATAAATATCGCAATACCAGAGGCTTCTTGATTGCCCTGGAACGTGGTATAC
>JBJHBV010000055.1:0-2746 GCA_050485705.1 Candidatus Vogelbacteria bacterium | reverse complement strand
TTCAGTGGCATGAACGTGAACCACCAAAGGTTTACCAGATACTTTTTTTGCTTCAATTCCCGCCGGAAAAGCAAGCCAATCATGAGCATGAATAATATCAAAATCTCCCCCCTTTGCTATCGCCCTTGCTTTTTGTCCATAGATCAAAACCTCTTCTACCAAAGAAGAACCATAAATACTGTTTTCAATCCCTGTAATCTTTTGATAGGAATTAGAAGTAACATAAGGATAGAGAGTTGAGTTAACAGCTGTAAATTTTATTTTTTCTAGACCGGCAAATTTTATTTTAATTGATCCCGACTCTATATTCATCTTTCTTGGCAAAACAAAAGTCAAATCAACCTCGGTCTTTAACATCGCTCTGCAAATACCAAGACAGGCGGTGCCCAATCCACCGCTGTTGTGAGGAGGAAACTCCCAGCCAAACATAAGGACTTTTAGTGGCATTTATTCAGAAACCACCTCAGGTGATTATGTAATTAATAAAACCTATGATGACTACCTAATTTTAAGCTTAAACTAAAAATAAAGCCACAAAACTTGGTGGAAAATTAAAAAATTTTATTTAGTTTGGTCTAAATAATTCAAAATCATTGAAACACCTTCATCAGGAGAGACGTGAGTAGTGTCTATAACAAGATCAAAATTACTGTCAGATAAAAAATCTTTTATACCATAATAGCGAAAATAACGATCAGCAATAGAATTCTCTCTGACTTTTGTTTCAGCTTCAGCCTGTTCAAAACTAATATTATCCCTATCAGCCACCCTATTAATACGATCATGGTAATTACAATCAAGTTTTATTTTTAAAGAATCAGGCACGAAATACCAAGCCAGTCTACTATCAATCACACAATCAGGATGATTTTTACCATAATGGGCAATCTTCTCATCAAGCTTATTGTCAAAATCGGGATCAGATTCGGATAATATTTCCAATTGTTCCAAAGTTAAACCTTTTTCTTTGGCCATCTGCCTAAAGATATTACCGGAAGAAGTATAAGGATATTCAAGTTTTTCGGCTAACTTTTTCGCTAAAGTGCTGGTACCGGTTCCAGCCAAACCGCAAATAGTAATTTTCATAATAGATAATTAGATCTCGGTGGTTAAAGAAAAGGTAACGACATAATCTAATAATACACCTTGCTCAGAAACAGGGTCTAAAGCACTAACATCTATAACCTCAATAACAAAATTCTCAAAACGATGCGGTTCTCCACTCAAAGACAATAAGGCTCTTTCTTCTGTTCCGACAGTTTTTAGAGAAATCTCTTTAATAACATCTCCGGGAGAAGGACAAAAAGTTTCTGATAAACATCTAGTGTCTTCTAAAATCCTATCCAACCTAACCGACAAATCTCCAAAAGTTCCCGTTTGACCGACTTTTAAAGGCAGAAGTAAAGATTCTCCACGAGACCATAGCAGATTATACAATTCCGTAGCCCCTTGAGTTAATAAAGTTATTTCAGACACCACATTTCCTTCTTTATATCCCCTAGCTATTAATCTATAGACCAACTCCGGTTTTTCTGGTATTTCATAAAGCCAACGAAATTCATATTCATCATAAACAGCTTCACCCCATTCAGTCAGATCATCACCGTCAGACTCGGTTTGATCTACAAAAATTTTTACGGAATCCAAATTAGATCCGGTAATTACCAAAAACGGTCTTTCTACTCCGAAAGAATAAATTTCAGCCGGCCCCAAATTAATATTTTTTTCTTTTAAACCAAAATTATCAAAACCATAAAAAAAGAGCCCGGCAACGACAAATAGAAATATCACAATAAAAACGGTTACCCCCAAAAATCTATCCATAAAACAGATATTACACTACTAAAGATCAATCTTCAAACTCAAATATAATAAAACAAAAAAAGAGGACAAACCTCTTGAAAAAATAAAAAGGACTGCTACTATTGACTGGTTGGAAAAAATGGCCGTTTTTATTCATAATAAACATATTTAAAAATGATAAATTACAATGGAAAAAGAAACATCATTTTGGTGGTGGGGATGGTTTCCTTGGGTGTAGCCAAAAGTATCACCACCATCAACAAAAAATATGGCCTCAAATTTAAATACATTTTAATCACCGATAAAACGGCTGATCCAAAAGATAAAGAAGTAGTAAATCTATTTAACCACCACCTAGTAGTTAATTTTAATTCTGAGAAATCAATCATTGAAGCTTTAAACCCCTTTAAAGATCATCTTTTAGCGGTCACTTGTCGCTCTGAGGCTGTAATCCCAGCTTTCAAAAAATTAATACCCCATTTGCCATATTTAAGAACCCCTACCCCTGATTCTCTAGACTGGTCAACCAATAAAATAAAAATGCGCAAGCGTTTTAGAATTTATGACAAAAAAATCACCCCTAAATTCTTGGTGGTGGAAGATTCTAAAAAAGCCACCCTTAAAGAAATAGAAAAAAAGATTAATTTTCCTCTCGTAATCAAACCTTCCGGTCTAGCTCAAAGTTTACTGGTTAGTGTTTGTTATCACCAAGAAGAATTGGAAAAAAATCTAAGACGAGTTTTTCGCAGTATGGGTCGCCTTCATAGAGAGAGGGGTAATTATCATCCGGAAGTATTAGTAGAATCGTTCATTGAGGGAGATATGTACTCAGTTGATGCTTATGTCAACTCTCGCGGTAAAGTTTATTTTTGTCCGATGGTTGGAGTCACTACTGGCACACAAATAGGTTTTGATGATTTTTTTGCTTACCGCACTATTACCC
>JBJHBV010000054.1:0-2993 GCA_050485705.1 Candidatus Vogelbacteria bacterium | reverse complement strand
TATAGAGTCGGAAATTCTATGTTGTGCGACACTACTTTACTTTTAAACTATCGCTAAAAACCCCACTTCCCTCGTCATCAATTCTCGTAAAAATATTTGGCCTCTATTTTGCTCTCTAAGCTCATATTATCTCTCCAGAGCTTCTATTACCCATCTCTCAAACCTTAATAAAGGTTCACTATATAAATTTATAAAAGAGGAGAGTAGGAAGACAAAAAAGCAGTCCTCTCTCCCCTGCTATTCCTTTTTATTTTTATCTGTGCTATAGTACTCAGCGGAAGTACTTTCGGGATTCTCGGCCTAAAAAACCGAGGCAACAATCGGGAGGAATAAGCATATGCTTGAGTCGCAGTTCCCAGGCCTATTGAGCGGCGACCGGGATCTCTGGGATGATCCCCGCAAGAAGACCAAGGGCGGCGAGACCAAGGGTCACCAGAATGGTGACAACAACGATCCTCGGACCATCAAGATGGATCCGAGCCATCACCCGAACAACACCGTCGGCAAGTAATTATTTTCAACTTATCCCCCCTTGATCATTCCACCCCCCACAAGCCCAGCACTTACAAAAGTGCTGGGCGATCTTTTTTTATACAATCCTCACTACTCTATTATTTAACTTCTAACTAATAACTATTAACTAAATATTAAATTCCCCGGCAATTACTAGCCGGTGTATACCCCTTGGCTTCCGCCTCCTCCTTAGAGCTGAACCAGACTTTGTTTTCTTCCTTAATCCTGGAAGCTCCACTACACCACGGTAAGTGATATTTATCTGAGGTCCGAGAACCAACATACATTCCTCCAGGGGGGATAGTGACTGCTGTCTTTATCTCCCCTGCTTCATCTACTTCAGTCAAGATATTTTGAATATAGACCGGCTGTCTAGCTTCTTCTATCTGAGACCAGCGCCCAAGCCCAAAACCAAGAAAAGCAATGGTGATGATAAAGAGAGATAGATAGACTCCCGGCATCTCACCCACCTCCCTGCCCTTTTGTGTAATTTTCTTGATTTTTTCTCTTATATCCAATATAATGCTCATTGTCTTAATTTTAACAAAAAGAATAGAAGATTTACTACTATGGCACACAGAAAAGCTGGCGGTAGCGCCAAAAACTTAAGAGATTCCAATCCTAAATACTTAGGCACCAAACTATATGATGGCCAAGAAGCCAAGGCTGGCTCTATTATTGTCCGCCAAAGAGGGACTAAAATCAGAGCGGGAGCCAATGTAAAAATTGGTAAAGATCATACTTTATTTGCCCTAAAAGATGGTAAGGTTAAATTTGGCACCACCAGAAGGACCAGATTTGACGGTAAGACCAAAGTCTACAAAACCGCTAACGTCATATAAGAAGAAAGAAGAAAAAAATAAAACCCAACAGAGTTGGGTTTTATTTTTTTAGTTTAATTTTATTCCTCAGCTGAAACTTTTAGAGTAATGGTAATTTTGTCTTCCCCCTCTCCTATGATTATCTTGTGCTCGCCTGTTTCTTTAATACTATTGGACATTACAAGCCACTCAGGCTCTACCGAGAGACCATAGTCAGCCTTAATCTTCTCAGCCACATTTTCAGGATGAATAGCCCCATACAAATGTCCTTCTTCATTGGCTTTGACTGTCAATTCAATAACCTGGCCTTCTAACTTCTCAGTATTTTTAACAAATTCTTTCCAAGCCACATTCTTATCAGCTTCCAACTGAGTTTTCAAAGTATCCAGGTTTTCTATTACACCTTTGGTTGCCAAAACGGCTTTATTGTTGGGTAATAAAAAATTACGGGCATAACCAGCAGCCACCTCTTTAACATCATATTTTCTGCCTAATTTGGCAACATTGTCCAACAAAACAACTTTAGTAGTAGCCATATTTATTTAAATTAACATTGGAATCTTACACGAAAAAATTTTATCTGTCCAGCCAAACATTTATTGATTCAATAAATGTTCTATTGCTCTGTCTAAAATCGGGTCTCGACCTGCTTCCCTATCCTCCGTTGTTACTTCTACTAGAATATCTGGCTCTAAACCACCATCAGAAATAGAAGTACCTCCAGGCGTAAACCATCTGGAAATAGTGACCTTCAGAGAAGTATCTTTTGTGACTTGTACCAATTCCTGTACTGAACCCTTACCGAAAGTTTTCTCTCCTATCAACACCGCCTTACCATTATCAGCTAGAGCTCCGGCTACGATTTCAGAAGCCGAAGCAGACCCCCTGTCTACCAAGACAGCCATTTTTAATTGATCCGTAAAAATATTAAAGCCTAAACTACGATGAGTTCTTTCATTGTTTTGTTTACCTCTTAATTCTCTAACCACAACATCACTTGATGGCAAGAACCAGCTGGCAATATGAACCGAAGCATCCAAAAAACCTCCCGGATTACCTCGCAAATCAAGAATCAACTTATCAGACCCGCTAGCTATAAATTCATCTAAGGCCCCTCGGAATAGCTCAGGAGAATTGGCTGAAAAATTAAACAATCTAATCACAAAAACCCCTTCCGGTCTTAATTCGGTCTCAATAGTTGGAATAGCAATAGTATCCCTAACCACCTCAAATCTTAACTCTTGCTCATCACGCAACATAGTCAAAACCACCTTAGTCCCCTTCTCACCTCTGATTTTCTGAATTGCTTCTGCAATGTTCATTTCAGCGGTAAACTCTCCGTCAATCTTTATTATTCTATCACCAGCTTCAATACCAGCTCTTTTAGCCGGAGTATTAGGTAATGGAGCAACCACTACCATATGACCATCTCTCATTCCCACTTCCATACCGACACCACTGAAATTACCGGAAATATCTTCCTCAAAACGCTTTTTATCTTCCGGTGGTAAGAAAATAGTATAGGGATCACCAAAAGAAGCGGCCAGACCGGCAATAGCCCCCCACACTCGGTCTTGATTAGAAACAGTGGTAGTGGCACTATGTCCATTTACATAGCGATCCTCCAAAATCTTCCAAGCCTCCCAGAAAGGAGAAAAA
>JBJHBV010000053.1:0-3114 GCA_050485705.1 Candidatus Vogelbacteria bacterium | reverse complement strand
ATGCAGGTGCGCACCGGCTCCGTAGATGTAGTGGTGGTGGACTCGGTCGCCGCTCTAACCCCCAAAGATGAAATAGAAGGAGATGTTGGAGCTCATCACGTTGGCAAGCAAGCAAGACTGATGTCACAAGCTTTGAGAAAAATGACGGCCATAGTCGCCCGCTCCAACACTACCGTTATTTTCATCAACCAGATCAGAATGCAAATAGGAGTCATGTTTGGTTGTTTAAATTATAGTTCACGAGTAACACTGGCTGATGGAAGTCAAGAAAAAATAGGTAAGATAGTTAATCAAAAAATACCTGTGGAGGTCATGACTTACGATAGCAAGAATAAAGTGATAACCACAGCTAAAGTTACAGGGTGGTATAAAAATGGATCTACTGATAAGTTCTTACAAGTTACAGCCTATGACCCATCAGGCAGTGGGGTGGCTCATGTATCTTGTACTCCAAATCACCCCATACTAACCCCCACCGGATGGCGCCGAGCAGAGAAATTAAAGAAAGGAGACAAAATTCTAATTAGTATCAAGAAAAAGCTAAGTGATTTCCAAATGGAAATAATCAGAGGAAGCCTTTTAGGCGATGGTAATCTAAGCACTAAAACAAAAACAGAAGGATCTATGGGTACAAGATTCAGATTAGGACACAGCTTAAAACAAAAAAACTACCTGCTATGGAAAGCCAGTTTATTTGAAAATATAGTTTCTACAATCTATGAAAATGAAAAGTCTATAAAGTTTGATCTGACACCTCTACCCGAACTATTTGACTTAAAAATGACAATGTACAAAAACAAGAAGAAACATTTAACACCCGATTTTCTAACCAAACTCACCCCATTATCTCTAGCTATATGGTATCAAGACGATGGACACTTAGACATTAGAAACAAAGCAAAAGATAAAGGGCGAATAATAATATGCGTAGAAGCGATAGCTCCGGAAAGCAGAGAAGCTCTCAAAAACATAATCATAGATCGTTATGACATAAAGGTGCGTTTAGGAAAGTCTGGAAGTAAAGCTTGTCTGTATTTTGACCAACCAAATACAGAAAAATTCCTTCAATTAATTAGATGGTATATTCACCCATCAATGAGCTATAAATTATTGCCTCAATATAAACATCAATTTTCAATTTCACCTCAATTTATTAAAGAAAAAAGAGTACCTATGGCTGTACCAATATTAAAAATTGATAAAAAACCAAAAACCAGAAGTATGATGAGGTTTGATATAAAAGTCAGAGGAAAACATAATTTTTTAGCGGACAATATAATAGTACACAACAGCCCCGAGACAACGCCAGGAGGTAAGGCTTTGAAATTCTACTCTTCTGTCAGAATGGATGTGCGCCGTATCGCCCAAATTAAAAAAGGAGAAGATGTAGTAGGTGGAAGAATCAGAGTAAAAGTAGTAAAAAACAAAGTCGCTCCCCCTTTTAAGATGGCGGAGTTTGATGTTTTGTATAATGAGGGTATCTCTCCGGAAGGCGAAATACTGGCCCTAGGAGAAAAATTTGGCCTAATCAGTAAAAGCGGTGCTTCTTACAGCTACCCCAAAGAAGGCGAGGAAGAGCCGATCAAACTGGGACGAGGTTATGATGCCGCCAGAACTTACCTTAAGGAAAATCCGAAAATAAAGAACGAATTGGTCAAAGAAATATACAAAAACATAGGCGAGCTTTAGACCCTCCCCTTTTTGATTAATAACTAAATCCAAAGTTATGTTGAGTTATAGTGAAATAAAACCAAAGAAATATATAGTCTGGAATGACGAACCTTATGAAGTACTGGAAGCAAAAGTCTTTCGCAAACAACAAATGAAACCGCAAAATGTAACCAAGTTGAGAAACCTGATTAGCGGTAAAGTGATAGAAAATTCTTTTCATCAAAATGAAAAAGTAAAAGAAGCCGACATAAGTTCCAAAGAAGCCAAATACCTCTATAACAATAGAGGTGAATATTGGTTTTGTGAGCCAAATGATCCAAGTAAAAGATTCCAAGTACCGGAAACAGTTATCGGTGAAAATTTCAGATTTGTAAAAACCAACAGCATCATTAAAATATTGTACTTTGAAGACCGCATCATCGGTGTAGAAGTACCCATAAAGGTTGAATTAAAAGTAACTGAAGCTCCACCGGCAGTGAAAGGTAACACTGTCAGCGGAGGTACCAAGCAAGTAACCCTGGAGACAGGGGCTGTGATTAATACCCCCATGTTCATTAGCGAAGGCGAAATAATCAGAATAAATACCGAAACCGGAGAATATGCTGAAAGGGTTAGCGGTAGTTAGTTAAAAATAAAGACCGTCAAACCTCTAAGAGATTTGACGGTCTGGGATCCGTGCTTTTCGCACCAAACGAAATTCACGAAAAGGGGCAATAACGGTAATGCAGTGTTGATTTTTGGCTCGTAAGTTATAGGAGTGAGGATTTAAAGAGATAATCTCCAAAACAATGGCCGAGCCAAGTTTGGGGTGGTAGACCCTATCCCCAACCCCGATTTCTCCCCAAGCGGGTTCCGCAGGAAAAGGAACAATATTCTTTTTCAGCATAGTAGGAACTCCTTCTGGTTAGGTGTGGTCCGTAAGGAAAATATCATAAAAATATTTTTTAGGCAAAAAAAAGCCCAAGTCTGTCTCTCGACAGTCTTGGGTTGGAATGAAGACGGTCCCCTTTACTAGAACCTCCCGAGCCTCCCACCCGGATAGCACAAATGTCCGACAGACAGAGTGGTCAAACCACCCACCGGGTCAAGAGAGACCCGGTCAATCGGACGAACAAAGGCCTGCCCCTCGTCAAAAGCGACGATACGGTACAAGCCCCCGAATTGCCGGTGGGAAACCGGCTCCCCTTCCCGGAAGGGATAATAATCCCTTACCGGCTGCTTCTGCAGAGCAGATGTCATAATATACCCCCTTTTCTAGTTAGAGGTTCCCGAATGGTTGACTTCCCCGTGAAGTCAAACTCTGAGAGAGATAATACAAAATATTTAGTCTATTGGCAAGTATTTGTACTCGTCCACCACATATGAGACTCTGACTCTGGTAATTTAGATATAATATACTGCAAAGGTGAAATTAGACCAAGTGAATGATGGGGACGTTTGGTG
>JBJHBV010000052.1:0-3357 GCA_050485705.1 Candidatus Vogelbacteria bacterium | reverse complement strand
GTTTAACACCAAACGTCCTCATCATTCACTTGGTCTAATTTCACCTTTGCAGTATATTATATCTAAATTACCAGAGTCAGAGTCTCATATGTGGTGGACGAGTACACTCAATTGACGTCTGATTGGATCTTTGATAGTATCCTTCTGTATGTTAAAAGTCAGATTACAAAGAGTTGGCCGAAAAAATGACCCCTCCTTTAGGGTGGTTGTTACTGATTCCAGGCGTGGCCCAAAGAGTGGAAACTTTATTGAAGTTCTTGGTTCTTATGACGCTAGGCAAAGAGAGCCAATTTTAAAGGCTGATAGAATTAAACACTGGTTGTCAGTGGGGGCTCAAACTTCAGGGACAGTTCATAATTTGTTGATCTCTCAAGGGGTGATAGAGGGAAGCAAAATCAATGTTTTACCTAAAAAGAAACCTATAGTGAAAGAAGGGGAGAATAAGGTTGAAGAGACTGTTTCAGAAAAAGAAGCTGAAGCCACTCCAGATTCAGAAGTTAAAGAAGAAGAAAAAGCTCCCGATATTGAAACAGAAAAAACTCCAGCTGAAGAAGAAAAAACTGCCTAAGTTTAATTTGTTGACAATATTTTTTTTGGCTTTACTATTGTTAGTAGAGGCGGTGGCTGTGGTCGACACACGACCGTCTAAATCTTTAAAAGTTAGTAAGTTGTTATAGTAAAATGTCTGAGAAATACCAGGATCAAGAGTTTCTTGAATTTATTGTTAAGACTTTAGTTGATCATCCTGAGGATGTAAAAGTAGATCGCAAGGTAGATGAAATGGGTGTTCTTATCACTTTGGATGTTAATCCTGAAGATATGGGTAAGATTATCGGTCGCCAAGGTAATACTGCTAAGGCTATCAGAACCTTACTGAGAGTGGTTGGTATGAAGCATAATGCCAGAGTAAATCTAAAGATTAACGAACCGGAAGGTTCTGAACGTAAATCAGCCCCTTCAGCTTCCGCTTCGGTTGATCAAGCCATGCAAGATTTGAAATTTTAGTTGAATTAAAAATCAAAAAACTCGCCAGTAAACTGGCGAGTTTTTTGATGTCTTGCTTTTTGTCAATATTTAGGTTAAAAATGAATTAGATTCAGGGGTATATCATTAGTCCAACTCAATCTCGAAGGAAGGGAGGTGATTTATCGTGCCGTTATTGACTCCAAGGGAGAAAGAAGTGATTGATCGGCTGAAAAAGGTGGATAATAATCTTATTCATTTATTGGAGGCTGAAGATCAGGTGGTTGCTTATGGTCTAATTCAGGCGGGAATCCTTCGGCTCGGTGCTTGGAAAGATAAGGATCGCGTTTGGTGGGATCGAGCTAGGCTTTCTGACGGAGCAGAGCGAATAATCAAGGGTGAGCAACCGCCCAAGCAGAATCGATTGACTCGATGGGTGATGGGCTCACTGATAGGAGGATAATCTGTCAGCAATGCCAAGATCACGTCCCCGCGTATAATTCATATGCGGGGGCGGTTTTTTGATAGATTGCAATATTTCTTTTTATAAGATATAAAGAAATTAGATGCAATTGGTTCAAACCTTCAATTTCTTGAGGAGTTAGAGATGACTTACAACAAACGTTTCCGTAGTGTCCGGATTGCTATCCGACTGGCAAGCATTGTTTTCTTTTTGTCTTGCCTCCTTACGCCATTTTATGTCTGGGCTTTTTGTGTGGGTGTGGCCCTTTTCGTTTTGATTGGATATATTCACGATTCATTTTTTGTTCCATCACACGAAGAGGTTCGCAATCGTGTGATCGCACAAGGTTATTATGGTCCTCCTGGGGGCTTGGATCGTGAAGTGAGGTGGCGGAGGGGGAATCACATGTTTTGGATTTACTTCGCTAGACCACCGGAATAGTGATCACTCAAGTTAACACCTTTCTCATCTCAAATACTTTGGGAAAATACAAACACCCGCCCTCCTTTCTGGGGGGCGGTTTTCTTTTTGTTATTTTTTCTATTTGTATGCTATAACAAATCTAATGACTTTTCATATTATTACCTTATTTCCCGATAGTTTTTCTTCTTATCTTGAGTCTTCTATGTTGGCTCGAGCCATTAGTGGCGGAAAAGTAAAAGTGAAGTTTTATAACCCTAGAGATTTTTCTCTTGATAAACACAAGGAGGTGGATGATAAACCATACGGTGGGGGACCAGGCATGGTGATAAAAGCTTTGCCTGTTCTTAAGGCAGTAGAGAAAGCACGAGGCAAGAAAAAGAAAGTGAAGGTTTTTCTTTTTTCTCCCGGGGGAAAACTATTTGATAACAAGAAAGCACAAGTGGTGGTGAGGGATTATAAAGACGTGATTTTGATTTGTGGTCGTTATGAGGGGATAGATAGTCGGGTAAAAAAAATTCTTAAAGCGGAAGAAATATCCATTGGTCCCTATGTTCTAACTGGTGGAGAATTACCAGCGATGATTGTGGTTGATGTTATGGCCAGACACCTACCGGGGGTTCTGGGAAACAGTGGTTCAATTGAGGAGAACAGAATAGCTAGTCATGAGATGTATACTAGGCCGGAGGTTTTGGAGTATAAAGGGAAAAAATATAGAGTACCCAAGGTACTTTTATCTGGTGACCATAAAAAGATAGACCAATGGCGGGAGGGGAAAAAATAATTGTTGCTTTATTTTTTAATTTAAGGTAAAAATAAAATAGGTGTAGGACCTCGGTATTCAACCCTGAATGGAGAAGTTCCCATGTCAAATGATTTTTTTACCTTCTTGGTTCAAGAAAAGAGGGCTGGCCGGACAGATTCTAACTGGTGCAGAAAACACTGGTCAGAGTTGAAGAAGTTGGAAAAATCCGGCTTTGTGAGCTTGGGTTTGGATCCTAATCCAGAATCTGGCAGTGCGGGTTTGAAAGTCTCTTTTACTCAGGAGGGGCGTAATCTGATTAAAAAGAGCGAGGAAAAACCAGAACATCCTCTAGCTAGGGCTATTTGCGAGCTTCTTACTCCAATGTAGTGGTCATGAGCAACCCCCCAGGGGTTGCTTTATTTTTTAATTTAAGGTAAAAAAGAAACAGAGGGGAGGTCTTCAACAACTTTCTAGGAAAGGAGGTGATTTGGTATGATGCTTCCTGAGTCGGAAATGTATGAAATATTGCGCACTCGTAACAAGTTGAAGAATAGAGATGAGAGGCGTGAGTGGTACTTGTCGCACCAAGAACACATTAAACTGATGGAAGATCGTGGTTTGGTTGTCTTGGGATATGCTTGGATATGGACCAGGGTCGTGTGTACCGTGTCATTCATCATTTGACTTGGCGGGGGGAAGATCTATACAGAAAGTATTACTCGAAGTATTACTTGGGTGGATGGCCGAAACTAATCAGAGATTGGAT
>JBJHBV010000051.1:0-3380 GCA_050485705.1 Candidatus Vogelbacteria bacterium | reverse complement strand
TTCTTCCACTTTGACAAAAATACCAAAATCAACCGCTCCAGTGACTTCACCCTCTACGACATCACCTAAGGTGTATTTGCCGATAATGGCCTTTCTTTCCTTGTTGTCGGTGGTTTTTTCAGAGAAAATTAGCTTGCCTTCTTTGGGGTCAGCTCCAATAACTGATACGTCCAATTTTTTGCCAACTAATTCTTGTAATTCACCCATTATCCTATCTTTGTCACCGTCTGGGACTCGTGGATAATGTTCCATTTTTAGTTGTGAGGCTGGAAGAAAGCCATCAATTCCTTGCCATTCCATTATCAAACCACCCTTATTGGCGTCTTTGACTGTTAGTTCTAGAACCGCCTTGTCTTTCATTGCTTTTTCGGCTTCACTCCAGACTATGGCTTGCTTTGCTTCTTTTAGAGATAACTCTATGTAACCATTTTCTCCTTCACTTTCAACTACTTTGGCGGTTACTGTATCGCCAATGTTAATTTTTTTGATGATATCGCGAGCATTTAAATATTCTCGGCCGAATATCAAACCGGTCCCAAAAGGAGGTAGGTCTACATAGAGGGCAAGTTTACCTTTAGCTATTACTTGACCATCAACCAAAGTGTTAGCTTCTGGTCGGGCCGGAGAGGCTTTTACCACCTCATCCATTAAAATACGATCACCTTCTGGTTGTTCTAAAGTTAGAGTTATTTCAGCCTTTGCAGTAGTGGCCGGGTCGGTATGAATTACTGACGGGACACTTTTTTCTGTATTGTCGGTAGTCATAATTAAATTGATAATAATTAATCCCGCTTAAAAAACGGAACCTCGGAGCATAATGTCCGAGACTGATAATATTGCCGAGTATAACTAATTATGAAGAAATAACAAGTTGTAATTATGGATTGAATTTCTGATTGTAAAAAAGTGTTAAAAATGATATAAATTAAGACTATGGTTATCACCTATTATGGTAAAGCTTTTGTGAAATTGCAGTTTGGCGATATGGTCGTGGCCTTTAATCCGATCGGTAAAAATTCCAAAGCCAAATCTTCTCGTTTTGGGGCCAATATCGGACTTTCTTCTCTGAGAAATGATGATTTTGACGGCTTTGATCTTTTGAATGGAGGGAATAAAGATTTATTTGCCATTGATGGTCCCGGAGAATACGAATTGTCAGATGTTTTTATTAAGGGTTATGCCTCTAAAGGTTCGGAAGATAAAATAAACACTATTTATACTGTTTTACTAGAAGGAATGAAGGTTTGTCATTTGGGAGCACTGGCTTTTAATGATTTGCCAGCTGAGATAGTAGAAGATATTTCAGGAAGTGATATTTTATTTACTCCAGTTGGAGAAAATGAAACCATGTCGCCTAAAGATTCGGCCAAGTTGGCTTCATCTTTATTACCTAAAATCATCATTCCTGTCTTGTATGGTGACAGTAAATCATCAGCTTTGAAAGATTTTTTGAAAGAAATAGGGGCTCCGGGAGAAAAGACAGTTGATAAGCTATCCTTGAAGAAAAAAGATTTAGAGGGTCGGCAAGGTGATGTGGTGGTTTTGGAAGCTTTGTAATTTTTAAATTAAGATGTCTGTTTTTGATTATTTGGAAAAAGTCAGACAAAAGTCAGAACCAGAAAGGAGGCGCTTGCTCGTCGTCTGGACTTTCTCTTTGACTGTTTTTATTGTAGGATTGTGGTTGATTAATTTATATCTTTTTATGCCTCGGGCTGATAATGATGCCGTTTTAGCCCAAAAAGAAAGATTTGGTGAAGTTAGGGGACAGGTCAATGAGGCGGTTTATCAAATTTATACCGGTTATGATTTATTAAAAACCGGTATTACGGGAATTTTTAGACAATAGTTTATGGCAGGAAAAAGAAAGAAAGAAGAAAAAAATGAAGAAAAGGATATAGCTCCTCGGCAAAGTGTTGTGCCGGTAGATATAGTTAAAGAGATGAGAGAGTCTTATCTTGACTATTCGATGTCGGTTATCGTTTCTCGAGCTTTACCTGATGTTCGGGACGGATTAAAACCGGTTCATAGGCGAATCCTTTATTCTATGCATGAGTTGGGTTTAAATGCTTTAGCTCGGTTTAAAAAATCAGCCACTATTGTGGGAGATGTGCTTGGTAAATATCATCCCCATGGAGACTCTTCGGTCTATGATGCGATGACTAAGCTGGCCCAAGATTTTTCTACTCGCTATCCTCTTGTCCATGGTCAGGGTAATTTTGGTTCAATTGATGGAGACTCACCAGCTGCTTATCGTTATACCGAAGCTAAAATGTCTAAAGTTTCAGCGGAACTGTTGAGGGATATTGAAAAAGAGACAGTTGACTATAGTGATAACTATGACGGCACCAGAACAGAACCTAAGGTTTTACCTTCTAGTATTCCAAACCTTCTTTTAAACGGTACTTTGGGTATTGCTGTTGGTATGGCCACTAAAATACCGCCTCACAACTTATCTGAGCTTTTGGAAGCTTTGGATTATTTGTCCGAAAATCCAGAGGCCACTAATGATGATTTGTCTGATTTTGTGAAAGGACCGGACTTTCCTACCGGTGGTATTATTTTTAACGAAAAAGATATTCGTCATGCTTATGCTACCGGTCGGGGAGGGGTGGTGGTTAGAGGTGAGGCTGAAATAGTAGAGAAAAAGGCTGGTTTAACTCAAATTATTGTCAGTTCTATTCCATATCAAGTCAATAAGTCAGACATGATTATTAAGATTGCTGATTTGGTGCGAGATAAAAAACTAGAGGGCATTAGAGATATTCGTGACGAATCAACCAAAGATATTCGGGTTGTGATTGATTTAAAAAATACAGCTCACCCTCAGAAGATTCTGAATGCTTTGTACAAGCACACTGACTTGGAAACAGTTTTTCATTTCAATATGCTGGCTTTAGTTGATGGGGTGCCGAAACTTTTGTCTTTGAGGTCTATTTTGGAAGAATTTATCACTCATCGAAAAATTGTCATTGAAAGAAGAACTCGCTATGACTTAAGAAAAGCTGAGGAAAGAGAGCATATCTTACTTGGTCTGAAAAAAGCTTTGGACCATATAGATGAGATTATTAAATTAATCAAAAAAGCTAAGGATACCAAAGAGGCCCATCTTAATTTGATGAAAGAATTTCGCTTTTCTGAAATTCAAGCGACAGCTATTTTGGATATGCGTTTGCAGAAGTTGGCTGGTTTAGAAAGAAAGAAGATTGAAGATGAATTAAAAGAAAAACAAGCTTTGATAAAAGAATTAAAATCTATTTTAGCTGACCCTAAAAAGATTGTTAAAATTATCAGGGCTGAGTTTGCTGAAATTAAAGAAAAATATGGTGATGAGCGTCGGACTAAGGTTATTAAACATGGTGTAAAAAATATCAGCGTAGAAG
>JBJHBV010000050.1:0-4068 GCA_050485705.1 Candidatus Vogelbacteria bacterium | reverse complement strand
GGGTAACTCTGTATGATCCTGATGGCTTAACATTTTCTTTTTTGTTGAGGGTTAATGAGGCCGGTACAGCTTATCAGGCGACTGTTGGGCCTTTACCAAAAGAAGGTCTGTATCGTGTCTCTATCTATGTTTTAAATTATGAGGATCAAACAATGAAAAAGATAGATGGTTTTTTGCAGGTCAGTGGATTTGTGCCTGTAACCGAAGCAATAACTACAAACTTCCTGTCTACTTTGTCTATTGGTGCCGGACTAGCTGCCGGTACCGCTCAAGTAGTTATTTTAACTACCGGCCTGATTTCTTTCCTTGATCTTTATCTGATCTTTTTGCGTTTTCTTGGTCAGTTAGCCGGATTGTTAGGTATTCGGAGGCGCTCAAGACCTTGGGGTGTAGTTTATGATTCCGTAACCAAAAGACCTATTGATCCGGCTTATGTATCAGTCTTTGCTCGATCAGATCAAAAAGAGAAAGCTAATGCCATTACAGACATAGATGGTCGTTATGGCTTCTTTTTACCTTCCGGTAATTATTATTTAACAGCCAGTAAAACCAATTATGCTTTTCCTTCTAAACAATTGGCTGGTAGAAAGAATGATGAATTATATAATAATCTTTATTTTGGCGAAGAGTTTGAAGTGGCCGGTGATGAGGTGGTGAATCGAAATATTCCGCTAGATCCAATCGGTTTTGACTGGAATGAGTTTGCTAAAAGTAAGGCTCAGTTTTTCAAAATGTATTCCCAAAAGGAGGTTCGGCGAGCCAGAGTTTTGAATACTATTTTTGGTTTAGGTTTTTTGTTTGCGGCCGCTTCAGTTTTGGTTACTCCCGGGTGGTTGAACATAGGTATTTTGTTTTTGTACGTTGCTATTTATGTTTTTCAGATTTTATACCGTCTTAATCATAAGGTGGTTACTCTAAGACTTGGAGGAAAGGAGCCGGTTCCTTTTGCCATTGTCCGTTTCTTTTTAGATGGCACCGAACAAGAAGTAAAGCATTTAGTCTCTGATCATTTGGGTAGATTTTTTGTGCTTTTAAGGCCGGGTAAGTATTATTTTACAGTTGAAGAGAGACAAGCTGATGGGTCCTATAAGAGAATTTATCACTCCGGTACTGTTAATATGAGAAAGGGTGTTTTAACGAAAGATATAAATATTCCCACTAATTTAGATAGCCTTTAATTTGCTAAAGATCTCTTTTATTCGTACAATAGATCTGCAATGAGAAATGATGAAAAACTGATGATAGAAGGTTTGGCGGGCAAGAGAAGTCTAAGTGGGGTAATGGAAATTAATGGAGCCAAGAACGCAGCTTTGAAAGTTTTGGCGGGATCTATATTATTCAAAGATGGTCTTCGTTTAACTAATGTCCCGGAGATAGAAGACATAATTAAGTTGATAGAAATTTTAGAAGACTTGGGGGTAAGAGTAGAAAAAGAGGAGGGGGGTTATTTTTGCAAGACTGATAATATTAATAATAATGAAATATCCCCTGAGATCTCAAAACATTTGAGAGCGTCTATTGTTTTATCCGGACCATTATTGGCTCGTACCGGAAGAGTGGTTTTCCCGTACCCGGGGGGGTGCGTGATTGGTAAAAGGCCGATAGATTTTTTCCTGGAAGCTTTTCAATCTATGGGGGCCAGTGTCACTTCCAATGGTTTTGGTTATGAGATTACTACTAAAGGAAAATTGCAAGGGGTAGAATTGTTTTTTAGGGTGCCGAGTGTTACTAATACCGAAACTTTTATGATGGCCGGTGTTTTGGCGGAAGGAAGAACTATAATTAAAAATGCCGCTATGGAACCGGAGATTGTAAGTTTAGGTGAATTTTTAAATCAGTGCGGAGCTCGGATTTCAGGTTTAGGTACTCCGACCATAGAAATAGAAGGAGGGGAGCTGTTATCAGGAGAGGGTCAGGTATATGAAACTATTCCTGACAGAATAGAAGCTGGAAGTTTTATGATTTTAGCTGCTTTAGCTGGAGAAGATATAGAACTTAGACATCTTAATTCGGCGCACTTGGATTCTTTATTTCACTTACTTAAACAATCAGGTGTAAGATTTGAAAAAGAAAGGGATAAGGTAAGATTTAGAAATCAATCAGATAATTTTACTGCACTTGAAATCAAGACTCACGAATATCCCGGTTTTCCAACTGATCTTCAGGCCCCGATGGCGGTCTTTTTAACGCAGGCTGAGGGACAGAGTTATATTTTTGAGACTATCTTTGAAGGTCGGTTGAATTACTTGGAAACTTTAGAAAGAATGGGGGCTGAGGCTAGAATTATAGATGTACATCGAGCTTTAATAACCGGACCCACTCCTCTTTCCGGACTAGAAATGGAAAGTCCTGATTTGCGAGCCGGTCTGGCTTATGTTTTAGCCGGTATTGTTGCCAGTGGCACTTCAATAGTTCATAATGTCCACTATATTGATCGGGGCTATGAAGCGATAGAGAACCGTTTAGAAGCGATTGGCGTTAATATAAAAAGGCTAAAATAATGACATTTTGGGTAAAAAAATTAGGCATTGATTTGGGTACGGCTAATACCTTGGTCTTTGTGCCGGGGCGAGGTATTGTTTTAAATGAGCCTTCAGTTGTGGCGGTATCGGAAATAGACAATAAGGTGGTTGCTGTCGGTAATGAAGCCAAAGACATGGTTGGTAAAACTCCCGACAGTATTATTGCCTATCGTCCAATGAACGATGGGGTGATTGCTGATTATCGAGTGACCGAGGCTATGCTTAAATATTATATTGGTAAAGCGTTAGGTAAATGGAATTTTGTTAAACCGGATGTGATGGTTTCTGTGCCGGCCGGTGTTACTTCTACTGAAAGGCGAGCAGTGATTGAGGCTACCATGAAGGCTGGAGCTAAAAATGCTTATGTGGTAAAAGAGCCGATCTTGGCGGCTATTGGGGCCGGTATTCCTATCTATGAACCTCGGGGTCATATGGTGGTTGATATTGGTGGGGGTACTACTGATGTAGCTGTTATTTCTTTGGGGGGTATTGTAGCTTCTACTTCCGTTAAACATGCCGGTAACAAGGTTGATCAAGCGATTGCTGATTATATTAAAAAAACCTTTAATCTGGCGATCGGAGACAAGACGGCAGAAGAAGTAAAAATTGCCATTGGTTCGGCTATCCCGATAGAAGAAGAGTTATCCTACATTATTAAGGGAAGAGATTTTATGACCGGCTTGCCAAGAAGTGCCGAAGTTAAGACTAATGAGATAGTTCGAGCGATTGATGCTGAGCTGAGGGAGATGGTTAAGGCTATTAAAAGTGTTTTTCAAGATACGCCACCAGAATTAGCTTCTGATATTATTGACCACGGTATTATTATGACCGGGGGATCATCGCAGTTGCGTAATTTGCCGGAATTGGTTTATCGTCGGACCGGAGTAAAGGCTAATTTAGCTAATGACTCTCTTTATTGTGTAGCTAATGGTACCGGTATTGCTTTAGAACATCTAGAAACATACAAAAAGAGTATCATCCAAAAATAATCATGGATTATTTGAAAGATTTATTGCGGTCAGATTTGTCTGACCAGACCCATCTGATTATTGGCTCTCCCGGGAGTATATTGCCTGTTTTGGTAGAGACTTTAAAAAATGATAAAAGTATTTCTTGGTCTTCGGTTGATTTGTTTGTCAGAGAGTTTGATGCTTTTGGTATCAATGAAAGTAGATTAATCAAAAGGTTGCAGTATAGTAAGACCGCTGATAATCAAACTAGATTTTTTTTCTTAGGTATCCATTTTATAACTACTGAAGCCCAAAACGCACTTTTAAAGACCCTGGAAGAACCCTCTGAGAAAACCAAATTTTTTATTGTTGCTAAAAATCAAGAAATATTTTTACCGACAGTGCGTTCTCGTTGTCGTATTTATGCTCCCCAAATTGATAAATTTGATATTGATACCAAGGAGGCAGAAAGTTTTCTGAATAAAACCATTCCGGAGCGTTTAGTGGAAGTAGAATCTCTTTTAAAATTAAAAGACAAAAACGACTTACGTTTACAAATGTCTTCTCTTTTTGATAGCTTAGAAATTGTCTTGGAA
>JBJHBV010000049.1:0-4129 GCA_050485705.1 Candidatus Vogelbacteria bacterium | reverse complement strand
AAGAGTAAGGTCTGATCTTCCTTCATTATCCGCCACTCTTTTTCTCTCTGTGCATTTATTATAATGGATAATTTATAATTTTTAATATAAATAATAATTATAATATTATTTATTAGTTAACACAATAAAGATCCGATCAAAACCCCTATTCCAATAATTGATTGAGTCTGGCGGTATTAAAACCGACTACCGCCTGGTCGTCTATCACTGTCACCGGCACCCCCATCTGCCCTGTCAGCTCCTTTATTTTTTCTATAGCAGAAATATCTCCGGCTATATTAATTTCCTCATAACTAAAACCTCTCTCCTTTAAAAAATTCTTAACTAGGGGACAAAAAACACAAGTTGGAGTGGTATAAACAATTATTTTTTTCATATCTTTAAGTAAATAAATAATAAAAAGCCAAATAAAACAATATCATCGCCCCCATAAAAGTTATCAATGTAATAACCCTAGAATTTACAAACCAAATCCTTTTAGTCAAAACAGCTCCGGTAAAAATAACCATCTCTATTAACATGTAGAAAAATAAGAAAATAAGAATATAAAATAGATACCAAAAACCGGATAAACCACTTTCAGCCAACACTCCAGCAAAAGCAAGAGGGATACCAATAGAACAAGGTAATTCTACAATAGTAATGATTGCGGCAAACAATACCACAGCCAAAGACAAAATTATGGTTCTTTGTCCCGGCTTACTAAAAACCTTTTGCAGTTTGATTGTCGCCCATTCAGCCAAACCCCCTGCGGAGGCTCGACAAGTAGGCCCATATCTGAAAAAACGCCAAAACTCACTCAAAAAATATATTCCCCCACCTAAAGCCGCCAAACCGACAATCAAACGTAAAATTTCCAATTGACCAATCAAAAGTTCAAACAACTTAGCCCATAAGAAAACCAAAGATCCATAAATAAAAACTGTAGTTAAAATAAAGAGTCCCCCGAAAAGAAATATTTTTTTCTTAGACTCAAACAAAACAACAATAGACAAAATAAGCATTAAAGCTCCGATAGAACAAATATTAAAACCATCAATTGAACCAAGTATCACGGCCAAAGCAAGCAAGGGCCAGTCTGTTAAAGATATTTCTCTATCCAAAAAAGGCAATTTAACAAATCTCTTATCAACCTCCACCTTCTCTCCACTTAAAGCTCTTTCTATAAATCCTCTTTCTCTGGAGCCAAATTCATTAAATTGAAAAAAACTCTGGCCTACAAATATGGTTGGGGCCATAACACTGTAGTCTGATAAACCAAACTCTAAAGCCAGACGAGACAATTCTCCCGTATCACTAATCGGATAAATAAAAAGTTCAATCTGGGAATTTTCCTCCGCTAAAGTCTCAACAAAACTTTTTGCCTCTCGACATACCGGACACAAACGATCATCAAAAAAATGTATTTCTATAATTTCATCCGCTGTTACCAAAAGAGGTAAAAACAAAAATGCTCCGATTAAAGAGATTAAAGTTGAACATATAAATAATTTCATAATCTAAATTAAAGTGGACAACCTGTTGCCTGAGATAAAACTTCCGGTGACCCCCAACCCGAAAACACCTCTCCGTTAATCAACACAGCTGGCACATAATCAACTTGCATTTCAGCCAAGCAACGCTCAGGGTCCTCTGTACATTCTACATAAATCGGGGCCATATTTTGATAACCTCCGTACTCAGAAGCGAGACGAGCACAAGCTGGGCAAGTCACACTACCATATATTACCACCCCTGAATCAGCTAGACATTGCATGAATTCTCCCGTTACTTGTTGCACATCAGAATAAATCTCGCTACTAATCGTGCGACCACCCAGACTAGACCAATAAATAAAGAAACCAAACACAAGAACTCCGAGTATAAAAACAATTAATTTATTCATTTAGGTATATTATATCAAAAATCAAAAAAGCCCGCCTGGCTACGCCAAGCGGGCAAAATGACTAGGAGAGATGATGACGCTGGAACCAGTCGAGATCCCGACCGGTAATCATCTCAAACACCTCCTTGTAAATACAGCTAGTCTGTCGGATGACATCATCCGAGAAGACAAGAGGCTTCTTGAGTCCTTCACCCCAAGTCTTTTCCGCCCAATTACGGACAAACTGCTTGTCGTAAGGCATCGGTTCCACACCTTCGGTTATGTCCACCTGAAGACAAAACCGGCTGGAATCAGGGGTCAAAACCTCGTCGGCCAAAAACGGACCACGACCGATCTCAAACTTGGAATCAAGCAAGGTGAGACCAACTTTGTTAAGTTGAGCCTGGCCTTTCTCCATCACCACCCGACCAAGTTCCACCTCTTCGTGATACCCTGCTTCCACCATGTGGGCCAACATCGGATCATCCGTTTCGGACTTGTCCGTCGGGGTGAACATCGGTTGGTCAAACCGATGCATAAGCCGAAGCCCAGGTGGCAACCCAAGCCCATAGGGATCGGGTCGGCCATGACGGTAAAACTTCTCATACAAGCTCCCCGTCAGATAATACCGATAGATAAACTCAATCGGGATCATCCGCAAGTGCTTGATAATGAGAGCGCGGTGGGCCAGATCGGAAGGATAATCACTTACCCCACCAGGCAAGTAATCAAAAATCTTCTGACCAAAAGCCTCCAAATGGTTGGGGATATTCCGAAGAACTCCCGTCAACCACCAGATCGTCAAGGCGTTGAGCACCGCCCCCTTACCGGGGATCACGGACTTGTGCACCACATTGTGGGTGCTGATCCGATCTGAGACTACGACTAGGCGCAGTTCAGGGTTACCCGGGATCTCATAGGTTTCCCGAGTCTTCCCCTTGTGAGAAAGTTTCAAGTCTTTCATGGGCTAACCTTTCAGGGTTTGTGTGTATTCACGACAAAAAGAGCAACTAAACCTCAAATTAATATAAAACCACAAATTGTCAATCTAGACTCAATAATATATATCCCACTATTGACATATTTATATTTTATATTATTATCAAGAACAGGAGGTACAAACACATGGCTAACAAAGATTCAAGGAGTGGTGGAAAGTTTAGCGGCAAACATTCCACCCTAGTACCAGCTGCCAGGATGATGGCTGATATCGCCAACGATTGTCCGGTTGTTACAAAAATCTGTCTCGGTTTTATTAAAGCTGGTCTCAGGTCTACTAACGGCCAAAGACGACTCAAAATAACAGATAAAGGGTCATGTCTCTTGCTGGCAGTACGGGACAATGGATCTCACCAAGAAATCTATGTTTACGCGGAAGACAATGTTACTGCCAAAAATGAAATTGCCGAGAAGGCAAAAAAGAAGGGCCTAATTGTGACCCTACAAGATCACACCTAGCCACCACCCGACCCGCCCCGGCGGGTCTTTATATTTATACTAAAAACTATCTCAGTGACCTTATCATTCTAACAATTTCCGGAAATTCAGCTATTTTAAAATGACCATTTTTACTCTCATAAATATGAAAATTAGCCTTTGGTAATTTCTTTTTGTATTTTTCAGCATGAACAATAGGAACCACCTTGTCATCTTGAGAAAACATCAAATGTACAGCTTGGGCATTACTTTCTATTAGAGACAAATCTTTACCCAACCTAAAACCACCCACTAGATCTTCAACACCAGAAGAGTTATCAAAAGGTGGGCAAATCATAAAAACTGCCATAGCTTTACTCTTCAATTTATTTTCCGAAAGGTATTTTGCTAAAAATATTCCTCCCAAAGAATTGCCAATCAAAATATATTGTCTATCAAGTAAGGCTAAATATTTTTCAAAAAGTATTTTCCATTCTTCATATTTAGCATTTTCTTTTAGTGGCATTTTAGGGCGAATGACCTCAAACCCTTTACCTAATTTTCTATCTAAATATTCATCTTGCCACTTAACCACCTTATCTAAATTTACTTCCATACCTTTTAAAAAATCCAAATAGTCACCTTTATTTTTAAAGGTCATCCCACCATGGATAAATAATATCTGTATCTTTTTCATTTTAAAAATTCTTTACGGACACAGCTCGGTGGCCGGAGTCCAAAATTCTTGACCTGGGCGGCGACAAAAACTACGCTCACCCTGCCAAACAAGCTTCCATCCGCCACCGGCTGTTACAATAAAATCAAAACGACTTTCACTTCCACCAATTG
>JBJHBV010000048.1:0-4291 GCA_050485705.1 Candidatus Vogelbacteria bacterium | reverse complement strand
AAATAGAGGAGTGGCAATAATGACCACCGGATGTTTGCTTTTGACTGCTTTTTGCCACCTTTCTAAAATTTCTTTTTTAGTCAATGATCCGTGTAGAACAATGACATATCTTTCTATTCCTTTTTCCAGAAATGGTAAAGTCTTGTCTATGTCTGGCACTGTTGGTAAACAAAAGAAAAGGGAATTTCTTTTCGCAAAAGATTCTCTGATCAAACTTTTGTAATAGGTTAATCTTTCCTGGTCTGGTTCTTGCAGGATGCACTTATCAGATTTGGTTTGTTTCGTTTCCTCCTTTTCTGATATTTGTTTGATGGTTTTTTCTTCCGGTAATTCTAATATTGCTTGAGGAGTAAATATTTTTATAATTTGACCGACAGGGCAAACAAAATAATCAGACATTTCAAAACTAGTTTCGACAAATTCTTTTAAAAATAGAATTTTTTTGTCGTGACTGGGTAATTTTTTTAGACTGAAACTTTGTTCTCTTAAAAAGTTTTTTTTATTTTGTGCTGATTCCACTCTTAAAACTATTCCAAAAAGTTGACGATTTCTGATTGAGATTGGTACCAGTGATCCAATTGGAGGTTCTGTTTTGGAAAAGTAAGATAATTCATCTTTAATTAACCCTTTGTCTATCGGGGAAACCGAGACAATGTTTATATGCCCCTTGTCAAAATCATCTTTATTTTTATCCACATTATCCTTGTTTTTCACCAGAATGCTTTTTATTTGGTTAGTATTTTACTGTATACTGTAATGTAATAGGCGGTTTGTGTAAACCGTAGTAATTTTTTGCAAGAATGTCTTTTAATGAAGAGAAAAAGAAGGACTCTGAAAAGCTGGATAGGGATATTATCCCCGATAGTTATCAGTCTCATTTACCGGCTCCGAGAGCTTCTCATTTTATTGTGCCGATTTCCGGTTTATTGCTAGCCCTGATGTTTTTAGTTGGCAGTGAATTTGTTTTTGAAAAATGGCGCTTTCAATATGGAGTTGAAAAAAACGATCAGTCTCCGATTTTAGGGATACTGGATAGTTCTACTTCTAAAATAGTTTATGGCTTAAGAGAAAGAGCTTCAGATATCAGGCGGGGAGTGGTTGTGACAAGAAGCAGTTTGGAAGGACTAAGAGCTGACAATAATTTGGCCTCTGTTTCGGTGGTTAGTCCGGCTCAAGTTTCATCAGCTGATGACGGTTTTGGTTATTTTTGGAGTGCCTTGAGGCATAATATTTCTTTTTATTTTAGTTCTATTGTACAAAAATGGAGAGATTTTTTAGCTGGTCGCAATAAGCAAGCTGTGGTTAGTCCTCAGATTGATGAAGCTGTCTTAAGAGAAGAAATAAAACAAGAAGTTTTGCAAGATTTGTTGAGAGAGTTGGACCAGTTGTTGGCCGGCAGAGAAATTTCGGACCCTTCTTTGATTGATCGTCCTGATGGGTCCGGTTTGGTGGTAGTGCCAGATAGTGGGCAGGATAGAGATCAGATTGTTAGACAAATTCAAAGTATGTTTTCTGATCAGGTTAGAATTCAATTGGATTCTACCGGTAGGTCTGGTGTTGTTACTCCTGTTTTTAGGGGTCAACCTGGTCGCGATTATATTTTTGTTCTTACTCCTATTAATAGATAAATTCTTTGGATATGAGTAGATGGCTTTACTGTATTATTGTGATTTTTTGTTTACTTTTGGTTCCTAATGGAGCCGAGTTACAAGTAATAAATAATCAATTTTTTGCAGTTTATCCGGTCAAGCAAGAGTTTGTCTTGGCTCCCGGGGAGGAGACCGACTTCTATATTAGGGTTATAAATCAAACCGGTAGCGAGGTTGAGTTTTCTTTGAATGTCTCTAATTTAATTTCTACCGGTCAATCTTGGTCGGATATAGGTTTAAGCGAAGTAGGTGGTCCTTTTTCTTTAGCTAATTTCATTTTTCTGAGTAATGATGTTTTGTCTTTGTCTGGCGGAGAGGAGGGGGTTATTAGCGGTAGGATAGCTTTACCGGAAAATGTACCCCCGGGAAGTTTAGAAGGGGCAGTTGTTGTTTCTAGTCAGGCTTCAGGAGAAGGTGAGGCCATTACTGTTTCTCAAATTGCTTCTTTGTTGTTTGTTAGAGTACCTGGTGATTTGATTGAAAGTGGTCAAGTGTTGAAGTTTGATACCATTGGTTCAAATTTTAAATATCAAAGTCAGCCCTTACGTCTTCAGGTTGTTTTTAGTAATTCCGGCAATACTTATTTGAATCCCTATGGTTTGGTATCTGTTAAGAATATGTGGGGTAAAGAGGTGAAGGTATTACCCATTGATCCTTGGTTTGTTTTACCGAGCTCTTTAAGGACCAGGGAATTATTATTGGATACTTCTTCATTAAATGGTTTTTATGGTGTTGATTTAGTTTTAAATAGGGGCTATGAAGATATCTTAGAAGAGCATACTTTATGGTTTTTTGTTTGGTCTTGGAAGATAGTAGCTTCGCTATTGCTTTTGGTTTTGGTGGTTGTATCTATGTTAAAATATATTTATAGAAAAAAATGATTAAATATTTAATAGTCATTAATATCTTCTTGTTTTCAGCTTTTTCAGTTTATGCTTTTGTGGCTGAAAGTAATAGTTATAGATTGGAGTTAGACAGTCTTAATGTTGGAGGTCTTTATTCCACTTCTGGTAATTTTGCAGTAGAAGATACTATCGGTGAGATTGCTACCGGTTTTTCCGGTAGTAATACCTATAATCTGAAGGCTGGTTATCAGCAGATGGGTGATGGATTCCTGGCTTTGTCTGGACCGACTGCTGTTAGTCTCAGTCCTTCTCTTGTTGGCACTACCGGGGGTGTATCTAATGGCCAAGCTACTTTTAAAGTCACAACTGATAATTCAGCTGGATATAGCCTACGAGTTCAGTCTTTAAACACACCCGCTTTGTCGTCCGGAGCCAATTCTTTTTCTGATTATAGCCCCGTTGGTTCCGAGCCTGATTTTTTGTTTTCGGTCGGTTCCAGTCAATCGGTTTTTGCCTTTAGTCTTTTGGGTCTAGATGTTGATGATCGTTATTTAGATAATGGTACTGCCTGTGGAGTTGGAGCCTTAAATACTAATGATAGATGTTGGGATGGGTTTGATTCATTACCACAAGTAATTGCTGGTAATACCGGACCCAATGTTCCCGGAGGAGAGGATACTACTTTGTTATTAAGAGCGGCTATTGGTAGTAATAAGAATCAGGAGGCGGGTAATTATTCAGCGACGATTATAGTAACCGCCATACCTTTATAATTTTAATGAACAGATTAAAAGTTTTATTTATTTTTATATTATTACCGTTTCTTTTCGGCTTATTGCTTGTTGTTTCTGATCAAGTCTTGGCCGCTAATTTGAATGTAAATTTGGAAGTCACTTCTGATAGTACTCCGCCGGGTGGAGGTGGTGGTCCCGGAGTCATTCCCGGCTGTACCGACCCGGGAGCTTTAAACTATAATTCTAATGCTAATACCGATGATGGTTCTTGTCTTTATCCGGCGGTACCCAATGTGGTAAATTTCCAGGCTACTTTTAATAATACTAATAATACCGTCTCTTTATCTTGGATTAATCCTATCTTTACCGGTTTTGAGGTGGTTCGGGTTGTGCGGCTGATCAACGGTGTGCCTACTGAGCCAAATGACGGATTGATAGTTTATGAAGGCCAAGGACAATCTTTTGTTGATAGTGATGTTTCGCAATCCGGTACTTATTTTTATGTTGCTTTTGTCAGACATACAGATGGAAGGTATTCTTCCGGTTCAATTGCAGCTGCTGTGGTTGTAATTAGTCCCGATACGGAAGGTCCTCCACCTGAAATAATCCCCGGCTGTACCGACTCGGGAGCTGTAAATTATAATCCGAATGCTAACACCAATGATGGCTCTTGTGTTTACGACCCTTCTTTGGTTCCCGGCTGTACCGACCCTGTGGCTTTAAATTATAATTCCAATGCTGATGTTGATGATGGGTCTTGTCTCTATCCTGATCCGGTTGATCCTACACCTCCTGGTGTTGATCCTCCTCCCACAACACCACCTACTACTCCTACTCCTGGAATAGATCCTTTTTTGTCTTTTCCTCAAGCTTTGTTGGTGCACCCTCAAATTGCCAGCTTAACCTTAGCTGATTTTAGATTTTTACAAGTTGGTCGTCCGATGCAATTTTTTGAAAGAGGTAGCAGGATTTATATAGATGGCAGTCAAGATTTTACGGTTATGTTGCCTTATGATCGGGTTCCACCGGTCCTAAAGACTATCGGGGTAACTCTGTATGATCC
>JBJHBV010000047.1:0-4384 GCA_050485705.1 Candidatus Vogelbacteria bacterium | reverse complement strand
ATATAATCCTCCTACACCCACCAACCACTTCAATCTAACTCTCTCTCTCACACTCTCTCTCTCTATCTTTTTTTTATTCAAAAAAAAAAAAAAAAACACAAAAAAAAAAAAAATAAAACAGAAAAAATAAAAACACCAAAAAAAAAAGCGCCTCCGGTGCCTAAAATCAAAAAAAGGATAATTAGAGTAATGACTAACTGACGATTCATAGATTCAGAACCCCATTATCGCAAACCACTCTCTTGTAGTCAAACTAAGTGACAGCTATAATAGCTTCTGTATGATTAGAAAATTCAAACAAAAAGATGTTACTTGGCTAGACATAGAGTCTCCGACCAAAGAAGACATTCTACAACTAGCAAAAGATCACAATCTACACTCTTTAGTGACCGGGGAATTATTAACTCCCAGCCATCAATCTCATGTAGATGTCTACGAAAACTATGTTTACTTGGTCCTCCACTTTCCTAAAGCCAATAATGGTCACCACAAAGAAGAAAAAGATCATCATGAGGTAGATATCATCTTGGGTCATGATTTTCTAATCACTATACGCTATGAATCTATTACTCCAATAGAAGAATTCAGCAAAATATTTGAAGCTCAAATGAAGCTTGGAGACAACAGGAGCAAATTCCATGCCGGTTTTCTATTTCATCACATAATGAAAGAAATGTATCGCTCTTTAGAAGCAGATATGGATCTAACTAATAGCAATCTAAAAAGAATAGAGCAAAAAGTTTTTGACGGCCACGAAAAAGAAATGATAAAAACTCTAGCCGTTATGAATCGCCACCTACTAGATTTCCGCTGGGCCCTGAAACCTCACAAGGAAATTTTGTCGTCTATTGAAATAAATTTAGATCAATTTTTTGATTCTCGTTTCAATCACTACAGTAAATCAATTCGAATTCAGTTTGATAAAGTATGGGAAATGCTGGAAAGCAACCGAGAACTATTCCGAGAAATAAAACACACCAATGACTCCCTCCTAACTATTAAAACTAACGAAATAGTGAAAATCTTAACCATTGTTGCTTTCATCACCTTTCCCCTTTCTGTCTTCACCTCGACCTTTGGTATGAATACCGCCTACACCCCCATTTTGGGCCATCAATATGATTTTTGGATCATTACAGCTATTATGTTTTCAGCCACTGTTTTAATGTTTATTTATTTCAAATTCAAAAAATGGCTTTAAAAACAACCTAAAATAAGGTAGTCTTGTAATAATGAAACTTTACAACACTCTCTCTAGACAAAAAGAAAATTTTTCCACCCTCAAACCCAATCAGGTCGGTATTTATACTTGTGGGCCAACTGTTTATACCTACCCACACATCGGTAATATGAGAGCTTACATTTTTGCGGACACTTTAAACCGTCACCTAAGAATAAAGGGCTTACAAACAAAACATCTAATAAATATTACCGACGTTGGCCACCTAACTTCAGATGCCGATACTGGAGACGACAAAATAGAAAAAGAAGCCAAAGCCAAAGGTATTGAAGCCACCGAGATTGTAGAAAAATACACTCAAGCTTTTTTTGATGATTTAGAAAAATTAAACATCAAGCGAGAAAACTATGACTTCCCCAGAGCCACCGACCACATAGAAGAACAAATAGACCTAATAAAAAGACTAGAAGAAAAAGGTTATACCTATCTCCTGTCAGATGGTGTCTATTTTGACACTTCTCTTTATCGTAATTATTCAGAACTCGGAAAATTAAATCTAGAAGAATTAAAAACAGGGAGAAGAATTGAAGCTACTAAAGACAAAAAAAATCCCAGCGACTTTGCTCTTTGGAAATTCTCTAAACCGGAAGAATCCAGGTTGCAAGAATGGCCCTCTCCTTGGGGTACCGGCTTTCCCGGTTGGCATATAGAATGTTCGGCCATGAGTATGAAATACCTAGGTGAACATTTTGATATTCATACCGGAGGTACTGATCATATAGCTGTCCACCACACCAACGAGAGGGCTCAATCAGAGTGTGCTACCGGTAAAACTTTTGCCAACTATTGGCTCCACTGTGCTTTTTTGATCAATGCTGATAATAATAAGATGTCAAAATCAAGTGGCAATTTCACCACTTTAAAAGATTTAGAAAGAGAAGGTTTTTCTGCATTAGATTTTCGTTATCTATGCCTCAACACTCATTATCGCAAAGAATTAAAATTCTCTCTTGAAAGTCTGGAAGCCGCCAAAACTACCAGAAAAAGACTGCAAAAAACAATTACCACCGATGGCGAAGGTCAAGTTCTAGAAGACTTTGTTCAAAAATTTACAGAAGCAATGGATGATGACTTAAATACTCCATCAGCCTTGGCTGTGATTTGGGAAATGATAGCCAGTTCTAAAAAAGATGAGGATAAAAAAGCTACCCTCCTCAAGTTAGATAATTACTTAGGTTTATCATTAGAAAAAGTAGAAAAAATAATCATCCCTCCCGCTGTAGAGATAATGGTAAAAGAAAGAGAAGAAGCTCGCCAAGCCGGAGACTGGAAAAAAGCCGATGAAATAAGGCAAAAAATAGCCGAAACTGGCTTTGTGGTGGAAGATTCACCCGAGGGACCAATTGTCCACAAGTAATTCACCTTTTACTTAAAATCAAGCCCCTCGGTCTAACTCTCCAATATGGTACAATCTAGAACATGTCCACCGATACCTCAAAACCATTTCAAAAAAGCCCCCTAAAGATACCGCCCCAAGACATTGCTGCCGAACAAGCTCTTCTCGGAGCTATTATGATCAAACCGGAAGCAATTAATGACATCATAGACATTGTCCGACCAGATTCTCTGTATGCCATCAAGCATCGTACTATTTTTAAAGCAATGCTTTCTCTTTACGAAAAAAATGAACCGATAGATTTGGTTTCTTTGAGGGCTGAACTACAAAAAGAAAAAAAATTAGAACAAGTTGGTGGAGCCAGCTACCTAACCGAACTTACCAACCTGGTTCCCAGTGCGGGTAATATCAAATATTATGCTGAATTAATATCAAAAAAATCAGCCTTAAGAAAATTAATAGAGTCAGCTGATAATATTTTAGAACTAGGCTACAACGAAAGCGAGACTTTAGACAGTATTCTTGATCAATCCGAAAAAATAATTTTTAGTCTAACCAACTTTACCAAAAAAACTTTTGTCAATATAAAAGATACTTTATCTGAAGCTTGGGAGCGTTTTGATAAACTACACAAATCAAAAGAAGGTATCCGAGGGGTACCGACCGGCTTTCGAGATTTAGATAACCTTCTTTCCGGTTTTCAAAAATCAGACCTCATTATCTTAGCCGCCAGACCATCAATGGGTAAAACCTCTCTGGCTCTAGATATTGCTCGTAATGTTGCTTGTCGTCAAAAAATAGCCACAGCCATTTTCTCTTTGGAAATGAGCACTCAACAACTAGTTGATCGCATCATCGCCGCCGAAAGCCGGGTAAACTCTTGGAAATTACGCACTGGAAAAGTTTCGGCTGATGATGAATTTTCTCGTATTCGTGATGCTCTTGATTCTCTATCTCAAGCTCCGATTTTTATTGATGATGAACCCTCAAACAATATTACTAAAATGAAGGCTGTCGCCAGAAGATTGAAGGCCGAACACAACCTTGGCCTTATCATCGTAGATTACTTACAATTAATGACCCCCCAAAGATCTTCCGACTCCATGGTCCAAATGGTGACAGAAATCTCTCGCTCCTTAAAAGGGTTGGCCAGAGAGCTTGATGTGCCAGTCATCGCCCTTTCACAGCTCTCTCGTGCCGTAGAACAAAGGGGTGGTCGTCCTCGCCTGTCTGACCTGCGTGATTCAGGCTCTATTGAGCAAGACGCCGATGTGGTGATGTTTATTCATCGCGAAGACAAATATGATGACAATTCAGAAAGAAAAAATATCGCTGAGATTTTAGTAGAAAAACATCGTAACGGACCCGTTGGTAAAATTGACCTATACTTTGATGAACAAAGAGTTAGTTTTACCACTATTGAAAAAGGAGACTTCGGGTCTTTCTAGTCTATGTCTGACAATACCATAGAAAAATTAACCACTCTCTTTACTCGCTTCCCCGGAATTGGCCCTAGACAAGCCAGACGTTTTGTTTATTTTCTTCTAAAGAATAATCAACAAAACTTAGATGAGCTATCTCAGACTATCCAATCTTTGAAAAAAAATGTTGTCCAGTGTGAAAAGTGCTTTCGTTTCTTTACTCCCAATGGCGACAACAACAAAATTTGTAAAATTTGCCTAGACGAAAGCCGTGACCATAAAACAATTATGCTCTTAGAGAAGGATTCTGATTTAATGGCTATAGAAAAGACCGGTATCTATACTGGTCAATTTTTCATCATTGGAGGACTAATACCTATTCTAGAC
>JBJHBV010000046.1:0-4614 GCA_050485705.1 Candidatus Vogelbacteria bacterium | reverse complement strand
CCATAACACTTATCCATCACTTTTTTAAAACCCCTATCAATATCTAAATCTAAAGAATTAGCCAAGCAACACAAAGTGAATATAATGTCAGCCACCTCTTCTTCCAACTCAGCCTTATCTTCAATCTCTTTTTTCTTCTTAGGGCCAAAACGATGACTTATTTCCCTGGCCACTTCGCCGGTTTCTTCGGTCAGACGAGCTATAATTTCAAACGGTTTCCAATAACCGATCTTAAATTGTTTCACCCAATCATCTACTTGTTTTTGATAGTCTTTCATATTTTTTCTTCAAGTTTATGAATAAAATCACTTAACTCTATAATTGATTTTTCAATACTATCATTTTCAATTTCTATATGAGGTAAATTATATTTTTTAGAAACATTTAGAAATTCTTTTCTATATTGTTTTTGATAATTACTTAAGATTTCTTTTGCTCCCCCCCTTGAAACATTTTCTGGAAATAAAGCCCTATCCCTTTCGTCTTTGTTAATTCTACTCCATAAAGTATTAAAATCAGTTTTAACCAAAACAAGGGCATCGAAACCTTCTATCCAATCACCGGTTGTTTTTGTTATAACCCCTCTGACCAAATTCATAAAATGTGAGTCAAGTAAAAAGTTATCATTATCAGCTAAAACTTTTATCATGAATTGGGTCAATTTTTTATCTCTATCTTTAGCTTCTAGGGCTCTAAG
Source organism: Candidatus Vogelbacteria bacterium (assembly GCA_050485705.1). GTDB lineage: Bacteria > Patescibacteriota > Minisyncoccia > Phycocordibacterales > XYD1-FULL-46-19 > JBJHBV01. The sequence continues at coordinate 3,917 of JBJHBV010000046.1, read as the reverse complement.
TTTTTCATAGTCTCCTTCAAAACCTAGCCACTCAGAAAACTCACTGGAAGCTCGAATAAATTTGTATGAGGTATGCACATCGACAAACTTATTTAAGATTGTAGTTTTACCACTCCCGTTTACTCCGCCAACAAAAAGTTTCATATTAATATCCTATCAGATTAAAAGTCTAAATTCATTGCTATTAATATTTTTAGAAAAACTTTCATTCTGGAAGAAAGATCAACTTAAAGACTCTAAACACATCAAGTCTCTAGCTCTACTAAAACTAAGATCCTGTTTAGTGATCTCGTCTATGGCTTGCTCTAAAGGCAGCCACCTCACCTCGAGTAAATCCTGTTTTTCTCTTTTAGTGAATTGGGGTTGCCCCTTCTGACCCTCGACTTCAGCCACAAAGCAGTAGGTATCTTGATTGTGTTTTATTTTTTTGCCTACTCCAAATTCCTTTATTACCCCCAACTCTCTTACGTTTTTCATCCGACAACCCGCTTCTTCCAATACCTCTCTCGATAAAGCGTCCACTACAGACTCATCATCTACCCCGCCACCAGGTAAATTATATTCTCCATTTGGATGAGTTACTTTTGGAGGATAATATCCGAGGGCAATCTTTTTATCTTCGTCAAATAAGATAACCCTTACGGCTTTCCTTAATTCTCCATATTGGTCTACTGGAGTGGGAATCTGATTTGGGAAAATATCAGATTCAGTAATAGTTCCTATTATCTTCATACAAAAAGTATACCAGCTTAAATGGTAACCTTAAGTCTCATTACTAACCCTCACGCAATAGTATTCTACTTGGGTGCCTACCCGGTTACGCTCCGGGTCTTAGAACTCCACAGGTTCTCGTGCTGCTATTACACCATAGGCACCATATTGTTACCCCCTATTCATACCTTGGGGGCTCCTCTGTTATACCAGACTTGTGGTTGGTTAGTCTAGCAAAAGCATACAAAACGGAAGAAAGTCGATTTAAATATGCTTTAGTTTCATCACTTACTTCTGTCTTCCCTTCTTCCACCACCGCAATCACCCTTCTCTCTGCTCGACGAGCTACAGTCCTGGCAAAATCAAATAAAGCCGCTAATTCTACTCCACCAGAAACAAAAAAAGTTTTAATGGGTGGTAATTCTTTCTCTATCGTATCAACTATAAATTCCAAATACTTAACCTTTTCTTCACTAATACTTTTTTCCGCTCCAGCCAACTCTGCCTGCACGATAAAAAGATCTTGTTGTATTCTATCTAATTCCTCCCCCACCAGCTTTCCCCCGGCAAAAGACAAGCTTTTTTCATAAGCTTTTAGTTTGCACAAACCAAGCAAGGAGTTAGTCTCATCAACTGTTCCTAAAGCTTCAGCAATAGCTGAGGACTTAGAACACTCCTGACTGCAACCAAAAAGCTTAGTTTTTCCTTTGTCACCCGCACCGGTGTATAACATAGTGAGTTTGATTATACGATAAAAGTGGACAAAACTAAACCCCGCGGAACAGGCGGGGTCAAAGCTATAAAGGGAGCTCCATCTGACGAACAGATGGGATTGGTCGAGCCGGAGTGACTACAACCTCAGGCTCCAAAAAAATAAGGTGGCGATCCCGATAGATATCTTCATAAGACATTTTGGGAAACAAACGATACCGGACTAAGTTCTTGGCCTGCCCCGGACTAACCGCCGAAACACCATAAAACTTAGTGAGACCGGTTGCTTCGGAAAAAACAGGGACAGAGTACTTGATTTTTGGCTTTGGCCGACGAACTTTCATCAGTCAACCTCCCTTGTTACCAGTGCCCTCTAGTCTAACCTATTTATATAACCGATATTATATTGTGTCAAGTGCGCGGGAGAGGAATTGAACCTCCACGTCCCGAAGGACACATGCCCCTCAAGCATGCCTGTCTACCAGTTTCAGCACCCGCGCATTAAAAGATATATTATTAAAATAACTAAACTAAAACAAGACGCTTGAGGGCGTCTTGTTTTTATTTTTCTTCTTTAACTTCTTCCTTCTCTTCTTCTTTCGATGTTTCCTCTTTTTCTTCCACTACCTCTGGTTCATTTTCTGTGACCACCTCTTCTACCACCTCTGGTTCCGGCTCGTCAGAACTAGCTCGGGCCTCGGCTTCTTGCTCTTCTCTTTTTCCTAAAGCCAATTCACTAAGTTGCTTCATCCTACGCCTTACCTCTTTCTTGGCTTTCTCTCTGATGTAATAAAGTTTAGCTCGACGGACCTTAGACCTCTTCACTATTTCTATCCTATCTATCAGGGGAGAATAAAGTGGGAAAATCTTTTCTGTCCCTACACCACTGGAAACCTTTCTTACTGTAAAAGTACCCCCGGCTTCTTTGTTGTGCTTTCTGGCAATAACCATCCCCTCAAAAGCCTGTAGGCGAGTTTTACCCTTTTCTTGAATTTTTTGCCAAACCCTAACTGTAGTACCTGGCTTAATATCTAAACCAGCCCGCTCGGCGGTATTAACCGGTGAAACCTTAAAAGATGTAACTGTTGACATAACGTGAGAAAGTCTATCACGCAAGGCTTAAATTATCAAGAGCCAGAGAAAAATCCGACGACAAAGAAGCTGTGAAATCACCCTTTTGCCCTGACGGTAAATCAATCACTAATCGGCGAGCATGAAGAGCCTGACGATAAATACCGGGAGGACAGACACCTTTAGGGTTGTAGAGACTATCACAAGCAACAGGATAAGATAAAGCCTTAAAATGAGCCCGGAGCTGATGAGTCCGGCCGGTTTCTGGATATGCTTCCACCAAAGTAAAATCAGTAAAACGCTTAAGTACCCGGTATCTGGTCTTGGCCGGGCGCAGTTTACCTACAGCCCTACGACTAGCAACTCTAATCCTTGGGTCTTTTTTACTTCTCCCTATTGGCCAATCCATTACTTGCAAACCTTCTTTTTTTAAAACCCCAGAGACCAATAACCAATATGTTTTTTGGGCTCTATGTTCTTGAAATTGTTTTTTCAACCAAACAAAAGCTGATTGCTTTTTAGCTAAAATAAGAGCCCCGCTAGTATCTTTATCTAAACGATGAACAATACCCGGCCTCTGAATTATTTCACCACCAGTTAAAGTCATGGGCTCTCCCACTTCTTTTGCTTCTGGGTAGAGACCGGCAAACCAGTCAGCTATAGTTTCCCCTTCTCCAAAATCATCTTGATGTACCCTAAACCCGGCCGGCTTATTAATCACCAAAACATCATCATCTTCAAAAATTTTTTCAATATTATTCATAACGAATTGAAAAATCAGAAAATTCTCCCTGAGCTTCAGAAAAACTTTTTTCTATTTTTTCTATAGAACCCACCTTAATATCATAAGTGATAAAAGACAAGAAATCACCAAGATCTTCTATTTTTCCTTCAACTACGCAAAAAACCGAACCATCTGACTGATTACTCACAAAACCAAGCAAATTAAGCTCATCAGCTTTCTTTTTGATTGTAAAACGCATTCCTACTCCTTGAACTTTACCTATTAATTTAATTTCTACCCTCTTTAATCTATTCATTTAACATCAGTAATTAATTTATCTCCTAAAGCGCTAATCCAACCGTTAAGTTTTAAAAACAATTCAACACTCCCAATATTTATACTAAAAGTTCCGTACTTCAAATTGTTCTTTTTGTTTTTACTAGCTTTATTGTGTGATTGTGTTGTTTTAAAAAACTGATTTTTTGGAATACCCGAAACTTTAGACCAATAATTTTCAGCATTTTCTTTATTTAAATGAGGGTGTAAATAAACATGACCTCTAAATTTTTTTTCAGAAACACCACAAAAATCACAAAAAAACTTCATCATCAATTTAATCATTTTTGGATCACTGTTTGAAAATTCAACATTTCTTTTGTGTTTAGATTTACTACCTTCGGCCCAATATAGAGCCTGTCTC
>JBJHBV010000045.1:0-4812 GCA_050485705.1 Candidatus Vogelbacteria bacterium | reverse complement strand
ACTGAAAGGTATTTCAGCAATGGTGCGATATTGTCTTTCCAAATCATCCTTATGAAACCCAAATTTCTTTGCCAATACCACCAAAGAAGCCTCAGTGGGATCTCCGGTTATTTTCCACAAATCACTTTCTTCGCTATAGAAAACTCTGGCATTAGAAGACAAAACCGAAACCTTAGCCATTTGAGAAAATCCTGGAACCTGATCTAAATCCAGCCTTTGATCACCCCGCCAAATCTCTCCCTCCGGCTTATAACCCTCTCCAGTAATCTGATACAAGCTATGATTAAGATAGATCTGACTCACCATCAACTCATTTCTGGTAACAGTTCCTGTCTTGTCTACTGCTATCACTCCAGCTTGCCCAAGAGCTTCCACTGCCTGCAATCTTTTCACTAAAGCTTGACGACGGCTCATACGCCAGACTCCGGCAGCCAATACTAAAGTAATGACCACCGGTAAACCTTCAGGAATAGCCGAAACAGAAACAGCTACCGCGATCTTTATCATTTCAATCAAAGTATTGCCATATAGATAGCCAATGAAAATCAAAAATATATTAACCAAAGTCACGCCCATTACAATCAATTTTGACAAAGCCTTGATATCTCCCTTCAGGGGCATATCAGCATCCAAGCTTTCAAGCTTGACTGAAATCTGACCAACAACAGTCTCTTTACCGGTAGCGGTCACTACCGCCCAACCATGACCACCGGTAACATATGACCCACTAAAAATCATATTAAGTTGATCAGCTACTGAAATATTATCACCAGTCAGAACTGTCTCATTTTTAGACACCGCTGTTGATTCACCCGTCAATGAAGATTCATCCACCTTTAAATTATTAACAGCTATTAGTCTGGCATCAGCCGGTATTCTACCCCCGTCTTCTACAAAAATAATATCCCCCGGCACCACTTCAGCACTTGGAACAACAACCTCCTCACCGTCTCTTAAAACAGTAGCCTCGGAAGCGAAGAACTTTCTCAAAGCCAAAGCTGCGTTCTGAGCTTTACCTTCTTGAAAAGTCCCCAAAGAAGCATTAAAAAGAAGAACAAACAAAACCACCAAAGCATCTATATATTCTCCTACCAAAAATATAACTACCCCAGCAATCAGAAGGACATAAATAAGTGGACTTTGAAATTGTCTAAGAAATATTAAAAAGTAACCGTCCGGCTTAGCTTCGGCTACCTTATTTTCCCCAACTGATTTTAATCTCTGGTCAGCCTCCTTTGAGGTTAAACCCTGCCTATCGGTCTTTAATTTTTTAAAAATTTCTTCTACTGAGAGACAATAAAATTTTTCTTTCATTGATATATAGAATATCACGAAAGTTTTTATTTTAAATTCCTAATTAGGTGCTTTATACACAATCAAGCTAGTCCACTAAACTAAACCTGGGAACTTTTTCTCCCTCCACCTCCACTTCTTCTAGAAACATTTTTAGCGGTCTCACCCACAAGCTTGAAGTTTCATTATCATAAAGAGCTTTATAGACCACCAAGTCTTCCAAGGTTTCGCTGTGCTTAGCTACACCAAGCACTTCATATTCTTTGCCTTTGTAATGTCTATACTTACCTAGTTTTAGGTTATTTCTCATCAATTTGTAAAAAATTTTGAACAATATCTTTAGCTTCCTCAATCTTTGAATATGATTTTACCACAACATTAGGATAACGATCAGAAGTCATACCGCGAATCATTGGTGAAGCATAGAATTCTCTCTCTATTTGATAAAGACACAATACTTTTGCTGGTGTCTTACCAAACTTTTCTTTAGTTCTAGCGTATTCAATCTCACGACCAGTACCAGTACTAGCTCCTGATATTTCAGCTACAACATGAGTAGCCTGATCAAGCCAAGCAATATCTCTTTTCTCTATTTCTATAGCGGAACTATCCTTGTCTGAAACCGAATCATCAGCAATATGTTCTGTTAAAACCTGTATATCTTGGGATTTGATCCAAAATATTAATTCTTTTATTGTTTCTGCAACCACTCTATCTCCCCTGATTGCCCCAGCAAAATATACTACTCTAGAAATTTTAAGCCCCATGACACTTTTTATACTTCTTACCCGAACCGCAAGGACAAGGATCATTACGCCCCACCTTAGCAAAAGCACCCTCTTTGGCTTTTACTTCATTTCCACCACCTCCGTTATTCCCAATCAGTCTGACTGACTGGTGAATTTCTTGCAAAGGTTTTTGCTCCGCCCTTATTTCTCCACCGATATTAGGAGCCATCTTCACTACCTGAGAAAAAACAGACAACTCCAAATCTTTAAACAATCTCAATCCTTCTTTCTTAAACTCAACCAATGGATCTCTTTGTCCATAAGCTCGGAGGCGAACGCTCCCCTTCATATACTCTACTGCTTCCAAGTGTTCCACCCAAAACATATCAATCACCTGCAAAATCAATCGCTTGGCATTTTCCCAATAAATCTCTTCACCCATTTGCTTCTCTTTGTCAGCTACCGACTGCCAAAAAGCCTCAACTTCCGCTTCACTCAACTTAGCTTTAGTTAAAGATTTGTCTAGAAAATCTCTAATAGCTGACCTGTCTCCAGTTAATACTCTGCGACGACGATCATACATTGTGATCCTCTGATGATTGATCACATCATCATACTCAAGCAAATGCTTCCGCATATCAAAGTTCATCCCTTCAATTTTAGACTGAGCATTTTCTATGGCTCTGGTAATCATTCTGTTATGAACCGGCTCGTCTTCCGGTATACCAAATTTACCCATCATATTTTTAATCCGATCAGAAGCAAAAATTCTCATCAAACTATCTTCCAAAGAAACAAAAAACTGAGTTTCTCCCGGATCCCCTTGTCGTCCGGAACGACCCCTGAGCTGATTATCTATTCTCCTAGCCTCGTGCCTTTCTGTTCCCAAAACAAACAATCCTCCTAGAGCCCTGACTTCTTCCGCCTCTTCAGTGCTAGGAGTAGCTCCACCAAGTTTGATATCCACTCCTCTACCGGCCATATTAGTCGCAATCACTACTGCCCCTTTCTTGCCGGCATTGGCCACAATCCGACCCTCTTGTTCATGATTTTTAGCATTAAGTAAATCGTGCTTCACTCCAGTCTTACTCAAATATTTAGACAATAATTCATTCTTTTCAATAGACACTGTACCAATCAAAACCGGCTGACCTTTTTCTTGCAATTCTTTGACCTGCTTAGCAATAGCCAAAAACTTGCCGTGCTCGGTTTGAAAAATAAGGTCTGGCTTGTCTTGCCTTTTTGACTCTTTATTGGTCGGAATTGCAAAAGTATCTAAATTGTAAACTTTCAAAAATTCTTCTTTAGAGGTCATACCGGTACCGGTCATACCGGATAACTTGTTATATAACCGAAAATAATTCTGATAGGTTACGGTAGCAAAAGTACGTGATTCTTCTTTTACCTTCACTCTTTCTTTGGCTTCAATAGCCTGATGCAAACCCTCTGACCAACGCCGACCGGGCTGTAAACGACCGGTAAACTCATCAACGATAATTACCTCACCGTCTTTTACAACATAATGACGATCTTTTTCAAACAAAGCTTTAGCTCGCACCGCTGTCTCTAAATGATGAACGTATTTTATTCCCTTATCAGTATAAATATTATCTACACCTAAAATCTTTTCAGTCTTAGAAATACCTTCATCCGTCAAAGAGATAGCTTTTAATTTTTCATCAACGGTATAATCTTCCGGAGACTTAAGTTTGTCAGCAATAGATGAAAATTGTTGATAAAGATTTTCTGATTCAGCAACCGGAGCTGAAATAATCAAAGGCGTACGCGACTCATCAATTAATATAGAGTCCACCTCATCTATTACCGCAAAAGAATATTTCCCTTCCGAATTAACCCTCTGCACAATACCCTCTTTGGAATAAGCCAAATTATCTCGTAAATAATCAAAACCAAATTCATTATTTGTACCATAGGTAATATCGGCTTTATAAGCTTCCTGTCTGGTAGATGGTCGAAGGAATTCATAAAAGACATTAAAAGAACCCTCTTCATCTCTCTGCTCATCACTGGCAGTGTGAGTAGGGTCATACAAATAAGAAGAGTTCTGACTAATCACACCGACCGTCAAACCCAAGAAAGCATAAATCTGTCCCATCCACGTCGCATCACGACGAGAAAGATAATCATTAACTGTCACTACATGAACTCCCTCTCCGGTTAAAGCATTCAGATAAGTTGGCAGGGTGGCGACCAGAGTCTTACCTTCTCCGGTTTTCATCTCAGCAATATTTCCTTTATGTAGAACAATTCCACCCAAAAGCTGAACATCAAAATGTCTTTGGCCAAGAGTTCTTTTGGCCACCTCCCGAACGGTCGCAAAAGCTTCTGGCAAAATATCATCCAGAGACTCACCTGCTTTTAACCGCTCTTTAAATTTAACAGTCTGCCCCGCCAAAGCCTCATCAGTCAAAGATCGGATGTCAGATTCTAGGGTATTTATCTCTTCCACTAGAGGTTTAAACTTTTTTAGAGCTTGAGCGTTGTAATCTATAAAAAATTTATTGAAAAAACTCATATTTTTAAAGCTTGATTATTTTAGAAACACTACATTTTAGCACATAAAACAAAAACCCCCAATTGGGGGTTTTTGTAAAAACTGATGAGAAAACTATTTGCGTCGAGTAGTTTTTCTCTTGGCAGGAGCTTTCTTAGCAGCCTTCCTTACAGTTTTCTTAGCTTTGCGTACAGTTTTCTTTACTGCTTTCTTAGCTTTGCGTACAGTTTTCTTGGCAACTTTCTTAGCAGCAGTTTTTCTTGTTGTTTTTCTTTT
>JBJHBV010000044.1:0-5167 GCA_050485705.1 Candidatus Vogelbacteria bacterium | reverse complement strand
CCCCAGCCGTGCATAATAACCATTATACGACAGTCCGTTAAAAAAATGGGCGAAGCCAGCACATCTGCTGTAGCTTCGCCCTGGGTGCGTCCCGCGGTGGGACTTGAATATATTAACATGGTTTATAAAAAATCTGCAAGCTTGTGGTATTATATCTGCAATGAATAACAATTCTTATTACCCTAAAGAGTCTGCCGGTCGTTTGATGATTAAAAATGTACCAACTGTAGTTTTAGACTCCACTATTGGTGAAGTAGAAAAAATTTTAATCAAGCAAGCCAAAGACTTTGATAGCATCAATTATATTTATATTCTTGATACTCATGGTATTTTAAAGGGAGTAATGTCAGTTAGGGAGGTTTTTTCTAATGAAAAAGAGGTTCTTGTTAAAAAAGTGATGACTAAACAATTAATTACCGCCAGATCTCACACCGACCAAGAAAGGGTAGCTAAACTTTCCATAAAGTACAATTTAAAAAGTATTCCAGTGGTAGATAATAAGGGTCATTTTTTAGGCAGTGTACCTTCTGATGTTATTCTAAATATTTTACATGAGGAAAATATAGAAGATGCTCTTTATTCGGCTGGTATAGCCAGGAGTGACAACCCTTCTCAAATGCTCCTTAAGGGTTCTAAAATTTCTTATTTTAAACAAAGATTTCCTTGGTTGATTTTTGGTATGATGGGAGGTCTCTTAGCGGCGGTGATTATCGGGTTTTTTGAAGAGATGTTGGAAGAGATGATTGTGCTGGCTGCTTTTTTGCCGGCGGTAGTTTATATGGCTGATGCGGTGGGTAGTCAAACCCAAACGGTTTTTATCCGTAGCTTAACTATGGATAGTCTTTTTAATAGAACTTTGTATTATCGCAAAGAAACAGTAGTTAGTTTGGCTCTGGCTTTGGTGTTGGGAATTTTAGCTTGGATTTTTGTTAGTTGGTGGTGGCAGTCATCCTCTCTGGGTATTATATTAGGAATTTCTTTCTTCTTGACTATAATTTTCGCTACTTTGGTAGCAGTGGTCTTACCTCTAGTGTTTAACAAGTTAAAACTTGATCCGGCTGTAGCTTCCGGACCTTTTGCTACTGTGATCAGAGACATAGCCAGTATTTTGATCTACTTGCTGGTCATTACTATTCTCTTACCTGTTCTTGGCTAATCGATACTATAACTTACTTGATATTTTTAGAAGTTCACCTAAAGCTGAAGCGATAAAGACAATTTGAAGCAGAATAAAAACTGGATCACCTAAGTTGACCGCATAAACTAAGAGTAAAATACCCCCGGAGACAAAGAGAATGTCTTGCCTTACTTCATTTCGTAGCCAAATAGCTACTCCCATCATACCTAAACCTATTACTCCAAAGATTGTTATCATAATTTAATTTTAAACAATAATTTAACAGAAGGGAAGTTTTACTTGGTGGTGTTTGTTGGAAAAAGTCAGAACTCATTTTGAACAAAATCCCGACTAATTCGCTCCGCCCCGCCGCCGCTCGCTTCGCTCGCTGTTCCGCAAAAAAGTTTTCTTCGCATTTTTTGATTTGGCGCGCGATTTCTTTTTCTTCTAAAAGGAAAAGAAAACTTTTTTGCGGGACTCTGCTCTGAACGAGCAGGGCGGCGGGGCTTCGCTTCGGCTCGGGCGCGGCGGAATTCCCCCCACACCCCCCTTCCGCCTCGCCCTCGCTTGGGCTGGCGAAATTTTTTGCGGCGGGCATTTGATTCTTTTCCTTGCCCCTCCCTCCCTGCGCGGAAAAGATTAAGGAACTCCCTAAAATCGTTTGTAAAAATTTTGTATTCATGTTAGTATATTATTGAAAGATAAAACAAGCACCCATACTTATACTATCATACTTTGGAAACTATGAAAAGTCAAAACAATATTGGGGACAAAATTAAGCAAATTCGCACCAAACAAGGGATAACTCAAGACGAATTGGCGCGAAAATCTGAAATTCCCTATACAACACTTACAAAAATTGAATCAAATGTTATAACCAAACCGACAATCCAAACGGTTGTTAAAATTGCAAAGGGTTTGGGAATTACTATTGATGAATTGATGAAATAGATATGCAAAAACCATATTACGAAAAACCGAAATTTAAGTTATATCAAGCAAATTGCTTGGATATTCTTGCCGAACTTCCCGAAAATTCGGTTGATATGGTTTTTGCTGATCCGCCCTATCTTCTCTCAAACGGCGGCTTTACCGTTCATGCTGGACGGCGTGTAAGTGTAAACAAAGGCGAATGGGATAAAAGCAACGGATTAAAAAAAGATTTTGAATTTCATCTTGAATGGATACAAGCCGTCAAGCGAGTTTTGAAACCGCATGGCACGATTTGGATTAGCGGAACTTATCACTCAATTTATCAATGCGGTTTTGCGCTTCAAGTCGCTGGATTTCATGTTTTGAATGATATTGCGTGGTTCAAACCGAACGCGTCGCCGAATTTAAGTTGCCGTTTTTTCACCGCAAGCCACGAAACGCTTATCTGGGCAAGAAAAGATAAAAAAGCAAAACATATTTTCAATTACGATTTAATGAAAAACGGCACTTGGCCCGAAGACGCATTGAAAAAGCCCGGATTGCAAATGCGTTCGGTTTGGTCTATCGGAACACCGAAAACAATTGAAAAGAAATTTGGTAAACACCCGACGCAAAAACCAGAGGATTTATTGAAAAGGGTTGTGCTTGCCAGCACAAACAAAGGCGATTTAATTCTTGATCCGTTCACTGGAAGCTCAACAACAGGAATTGCTGCCTATCTTTTGGGTCGGCAATTTATCGGTATTGATACCGATTCAAAATTTTTAGATTTATCAGTAAAGCGATTTGAGGAACTGGATCGCAATTTGAAAAATAAACTCATCAAGTAATTATGAAAATAGTAACGAGGGCTACGGCCATAAAAAATTTAAAAAAGTATATCGGACAAGATTTGCGCGCTTTGGCTTTGAAGCATGGTATTACTACTTACGAAACAGGCAAACAAAACAAAGGCTGGAAGGGTTTAGTTTTGGAAAGATTGGCAGGACTTCAAACGAACGTTTCCAAAGCTCCGAACGGACTTTCCTACGAATTGAAATCGGTGGCATTTCATTATGTTAAAAACGAACTTGTGCCAAAAGAAACAATGGCTATAACAATGATCAATCCCGCAGAATTGAAGAAAGAAACATTTTTTGAAAGCCATTGTTGGGCAAAGTTAAAAACCATTGTTTTTTGCGCCGTAGAATGGAACGGCAAAAATGCCGATAACGGCAAGTTGTTAAAAGTCGCGAGCTTAGATTTTGCCGAGGACGACGAGCTGATTAAGGAAATCAAGGCCGATTATGATTTTATCCGAGAAAAATTGATAAAACATGGATTTGAAAGTTTGACAGGTAAAGACGGAAAATGGATTCAAGCGAGAACAAAAGGAATTGGCGGAATAAACCCACGAACGGGCGAGAGACGGCCGATAACCCGCGCGTTTTACGCAAGGACAAGTTTAGTAAAAAAGATTTTTGAGACTGCTTCATAAAATTATGGAAAATAAGCGAAAACATCTTGAATTTATACAAAACATTATTAGCCGAATGGCAGGAAATTTATTTTTCTTGCGTGGCTGGACTATAACGCTAATTGCGGCTTTGCTTGCGCTGTTTGCAAAAGGTAATAATTCTATTTACATTGTTTATTTTCTTATCGTTATAACTCTTGTCTTTTGGGTTTTAGACGGCTATTTTCTCTCACAAGAGCGTTTGTATAGAGATTTATATAATCACGTGCGAAAATTAAAAGAGGAAGAAATAGATTTCTCAATGGATACAAGCGAGTATAAAAAACTAAAGAAAAATACACTAATCTATTCAATGTTTTCTTCCACTCTTTTAGTTTTCTATATTCCTTTAATTGTTGCCGCAGTAGTTATTGTGTATTTAATAAAATAAAGATATGGCAAAAATATTTATAAGCTATAAACACCGCGACGGTCAGGTAGAACAGATACCAAACATGATTGTGCCTGAATACGGAATAACTACAGCTCGAAGTTATGTAGATATTTTGGATCCTCTCCTTACTCAATTAGGGCATATATGCAAAGCGGAAGATTCCGGTGAAGATATAGGCGATCTTTCAGAAGATGTTATTGCACAGAAATTGGCCGATCGTATGTATGACAGTACAGTTACTATTGTCTTAATATCCAAGAAAATGAATGACGGCGGGCTAGAAAAAAAGCAATGGATTCCGTGGGAAATCTCATACTCGTTAAAAGAAAAAACAAGAGAAGACCGCACTAGTGCAACCAACGCAATGCTCGCCGTTGTGCTCCCCGATGAATACGGAAAATATGATTATTTTATTGAGTCATTGGGTTGTCCGCATTGCTATGGCATAAGGTGGAAAGTTGAAACTCTATTCCCAATTTTAGGAAAGAATATGTTCAATAGAAAACAGCCCAATATCACCATTTGTAGAAGCGGTGTGTGCGGGACGTTGCACACGGGCAATGATCACTCCTACATTCACCCAGTGAGGTGGGATCATTTTATTTCCGACATAAACTCATACATAAACCATGTAATATCAATAAACGAGAATATTGATGATTATAAACTTGAAAAGGTTCTTAGTTAATAATTATGGCAAGATCAACATTTTTTAGTTTTCATTATGCTCCCGACTGTTGGAGGGCATCCCAAATAAAAAATAGTTGGGTTACACAAGATAGAAAATCGGCTGGATTTTTTAATTCTGTCGAATGGGAAGAAGTTAAGAAAAAACAAGATTCTGAAATAGAAAAATGGATTGACAAGCAATTAGTTGGAACATCAGTAACGGTTGTTTTAATTGGATCAAATACTGCGGGCAGAAAATGGATTAACTACGAAATAACAAGTAGCCACAAAAGGGGAAACGGCCTTTTGGGGATTTATATTCACAATCAGAAAAATAGCAAGGGTCTTACCAGTAGCAAAGGAAGAAATCCATTTGATGATTGGTCTATAACGAGAAACGGACAAAAAATATTACTTTCCAGCATTTATCCAACATACGATTGGGTAAATAATGACGGATATAATAATATGGGAAATTGGATTGAAGAGGCAGCAAAAAAAGCCGGAAAGTAATATAATTTACAGAAGCCCGCCGCAAAAAATTTCGCCAGCCCAAGCG
>JBJHBV010000043.1:0-5330 GCA_050485705.1 Candidatus Vogelbacteria bacterium | reverse complement strand
CGTTCCAGGGCAATCAAGAAGCCTCTGGTATTGCGATATTTATTGAATTGATACATATGGACTCTAAATTAGAGAGTCTCATATGTTTCTGAACTTATGCAAATTAATCAGTTTTAAAATATTCCGGTGTCTCTCGTTGCATTGCATCTAAGATTCTGCGCATGACCATTCCACCTCCAATCACAGTCCCCTGCGGACCCCTTTCCATTACTACCGCAAAAGAATAACGAGGATTTTCATATGGAAAAAAGCCAGTAATCCAGGCATTGATATGACTCTTATTTAAACCAATTTCAGCCGTTCCGGTTTTAGCGGCTACAGAGACATAAGGCACATTCAAAGCTCCGGCTGTACCATCGGTCACCGCTTGACGCATTCCTTCTCGTACAATTTGCAAATCACGCGGTGACAATTGCAAATCTTTATTTTGAGATGATTCATCTAATAACAATCTGGGGGTCAACAATCGACCATCATTGGCAATCGCCCCGACTCCGCGGGCCAATTGGATGGGACTAATCAGATAACCAAACTGTCCAATAGCAGTATGATAAGTATCACCCAAACGCCAAGGATCATTATCAAAATTCTTAGCCTTCCATTCCGGATTTGGTATTACTCCCTCCACCTCTCCTGATAAAGCTATGCCAGTGGGAGCACCAAAACCAAACAAGCGAGAATAACTTTCAATACGACTGATTCCCAAACCGGGTTGCGATTGCCTATAACCACCACCTATTTGATAAAAGTAAATATTAGACGAAACCGCAATGGCACGCCTCATGTCCACCAAACCATGAGCTCGCCAGTCCCTAAAAATAGTAGGCAAAGAAGGGTTATAGGGGTTAGGAACCACCAACTGCCCCTCACTTAATATCTGTCTTTCAGGATTGATAATATTCTCAGCCAAAGCGGCTACAGCCACAAACAACTTAATCACCGAGCCGGGAGCATATAATCCTCCCACCGCCCTATTCAGAAAAGGATTGGCTTGATCATTTAAAAAGCGACTAATCTGCTCCCTGTCTTCTCCGGCTGACATCATGGTGGAATTATATTCCGGATAGCTAACCAAAGCGATTATTTCACCGGTTTGATTGTCCATTATCACCCCCGCTCCTCCAGTGTAGCCAATATCTTCAGCAATATCGGCTATAGACTTGTACATAATCTGCTGAACTCTAGCGTCCAAAGACAAATAAATACTTTGACCACTTTCCGGTGATCGTAAAACATGATCAGATTGAATATTACCCAAAGCATCCACCTCTTCTATTCTAATACCACTACGACCAGCCAAGATTGAATTATAAGTTCTCTCTACTCCGTCTTTGCCTAGTAAAGCTTGAGGGTGAATATTAAACCGCTCCAACTCTTCTTCATTAGGTAAACCGACAAAACCTAAAACGTGAGCAAAACCTAATTTGTCAGTATAGACCCGACCCGGATCATTCCAAGCTAATTCCACCTCATTACGATCATAGATTATCCCCCTATCGGGAAAAATCATAGTGTGACGGAGTTTGTTTCGTTCGCTACGCAAAGCAAACTCTTCTCCTTGGGCAATTTGCAAAAAACCAATACGAGCTGTAAACAACAAGCCAACAATCAAAAAAACGCCGGCAAAAATATGAAAATTCCTTTTGTTGATGGGTTTTTCTATTTGACCTTCAAATTGCTGTTTGTTGAAACTCGGCAGATTGCGAGAATCCAAAAAAATCTCATCAGGATACAACTCTCTACCGACTCTTTTCTTCCAGGGCCATTTAAACATGCATTAATTATACACTAAAAAATTGTCTCGGACGGTGTGAATTACTATCAGTAAAAATATAGCCAAAAAAGTCAAAGGAAACTGAATCATACCCACACCATTCACCGGTAACCCGTAGATCAAATCAGCCAAAAAAAATATAATCACACCCTCAAAAAAAAGATTAAAATAAAAAAGCCCGGCAATAGTCAATATAAAAACCAGCCACCACGGTAAGACAAACAAAGCCCCCAAAATCATTAAACTTGAAACTAGTCTAATACTCATAGAGATTAACCCACTTAAGAGTATAAATGTTTACCGGCACTCTAACATAAATGATTTGAGAAGGATTTTCGGGATTTTTCTCTACTTGAGATACTAAACCAATAATTTGATCAGGTTGACTCTGCAAACGAACCAAGGACAATTCCGGTATTTCAAGCACCCTAGGTAAAGTAATGACAAAATTACCCCCTCCCCGACCATAGGCAACAGCTGGAATATTTTCACTGCCAACCAAAACTCTTCTGGCCACACCAGGACTACTATAAAGGCGGGCCTTGGCTGAGTGTCCAGCAATATCAACAATTTCACCTAAAGAAATATTACTTCTTACTCTTAATTGCTGGCCAGCTGAGACCAAGTCAACAGTAGAGTGAGGTTCTCTAAAAGATAAGAACATCACATCATAAGGTAAAAATCCGGGAGTATTCGTAACCCTAACCGCCCCCACAAAATCAACATCAGACTCCACCGGCAAGGATCGATTAAGATCAGACAAATACTCCAAATTCATCTGAGTATTAAATAACTCCTGACGAGTATCTCTTAAAGCTTCTTTTAAAGTAAGGTTCTCATGGACTAAAGAACGTTTAGTTTGAAAAAAAGAAAAAGTTACATTGGCCGATTGACCAACTCTAGTATTAACCAGAAAAGTTTCACCAAAACCCCTCAAAACAAAAGAAGACAAGGGACCAAAAATAAGACCTCCAACTACCAATAAAAACAAAATCACAATTAAAACCAAAAAAGGAGAATAACTCTTCCTTTTCCGGTCTCTGTTTTTAAAAATTGTTTTATTATCTAGGAGGTAATTCATCTTCATTATCAAATAATATATCAATGTAAGATTCAGGATTTTCTAAGACCACCCCGGTACCCCTTACGACTGCCGTATGAGGATCTTCCACCAAATGAATTGGGATTTGCAACTCCTCTTCCAATAAAGTAGGTAGGCCATTGATCATAGAGCCGGCGCCAACTAAAACAATTCCCCGGTGCATAATGTCAGATACAACTTCAGGCGGAGTTGACTCCAAAACTTCTTTTATAGATTCCACCAGATAATTAATAGCCGGCATAATAGCTTCTCTAATATCAGAGTCTGTTACTACCACCTCACGTGGCAATCCGGTGATCAAATCACGACCCCTAATGGTTGCCTCCATTGGCTCTTCCGTCTTAAAGACCGATCCAATGGCCACCTTTACATCTTCTGCTGTTCTCTCCCCTAATAGAATTTTAAACTCATCACGAACATAACCAATAATATCTTGATTAAGTTTTTCCCCTGCAATCTGCAGATTTTTTGCTCGAACCACACCTCCCAAAGAAATGACAGCAATATCAGTAGTCCCTCCCCCCACATCAATAATCATACTACCAACCGGATCATGAACCGGAAGCTTTATACCCAAAGCTGCCGCCATTGGCTCCTCCAAGATATAGACCTTGCCGGCTCCGGCATTGCGCACCGCATCACGCACCGCTCGCCTTTCAACATTAGTAATACCGGAAGGAACTCCAATCACTACTCGGGGACGAAAAATCCTATTGCCAGACATTTTTTTGACTTTGTTTATAAAATAAGCCAACATCTCTTCCGCTACTTCAAAATTAGAGATCACTCCGTTCACTAAAGGCTTAATAGCGGTGATATGAGCCGGGGTTCGCCCTATCATCTGGCTGGCATCTGTTCCTACCGCTACCACCCTACCGGTCTTCTGGTTGATGGCAACAATAGAAGGCTCAATCAAAACTATCCCCTTCCCCCTTAGATAAATTAAAGTACTGGCGGTACCTAAATCAATTCCGATATCACTTGAAAAAACATCATTAAATTTATTGAATTGTTTGAATATATTATAATCAGCCATAATTTATTTTCCGATAACGGACGTCAGATAATCTTTTAATTCTGCTTTGGTCTTCTTTTCAGCTTGGGAAGACAATCGGGGTTTTACTTCCACCACTCCCTCAGACAAAGTCTTGGAGCTAATCACTAATCGTATAGGCATACCCAATAGATCAGCATCAGCTAATTTTTCACCAGCTGATAATGGTCGATCATCATACAAAACTTTAAAACCGACTTTTGATAATAACTGATAAACTTCATCAGCTTCTGCTATAACCTCTGGCTGGTCTCCCAAAGACAACAAATGGACAACAAAAGGGGCCACCTCAGTTGGCCAAACCAACCCCCCTTCGTCCGACAAAACCTCCACCATAGTTCCCATCAATCTATTAGAACCTAAACCATAACTACCCATAACTACCGGTTGTTTTTTACCGGTTTCATCCAAAAAAAACAATCCTAGAGATTCCGAGAACCTGGTCCCAAGCTTAAAGATATTACCGACCTCTATGGTTTTGACCTCTCGCAATTCTTTTTTATCTAAACCTAAATCGGTCAAGACTTCATCGGTCAAGACCTCTTTATTGATAGCAATACCCTTGTCGTCAGAAATATAAATCACATCCTCACCAAACTCACTCTCAGTTTGAAATTCGTGACTGTATTTACTAAAAACTCCACCCGAAGCAAAGGTAAAATAAGTTTTTTCCATCAATCCCAGACGAGTAAATATTTTTTCATAGGCTTCTTTGACTTGTTGATAAAAAGCATCTAATTCTGCCTCATTTCTGGTAAATGAATATAGGTCATTCATTAAAAATTCGCGCCCTCTCAATATCCCGCTTTTAGCTCTAGTTTCATTACGGAATTTATTTTGTATTTGATAGGCAAAAACCGGCAAATCTCGATAGGAACTGATATGCTCAGACATTAATCTGGTAATCGGCTCTTCATGAGTAAAACCAAGACCGACAACGGAATCATTTTTCAACTTAGTTTTAAACCAAATATCAACCACCTCATCGGAAAATCTTTCAGTCTTCTCCCAAATAGCAGGGTCTTGCAAAGCGGTCATTTGCAACTCAACAGAACCAATCTTATCCAATTCTTCTCTGATAATGCGATTTATATTATTTAAGGTCATCAACCCCAAAGGCAAAAAAGAATAAACTCCGGCTATCTCCTTGTGCACAAAACCGGCACGTAACAAAAGTTTAGCATTTAAAGCATTTTCGTCTTTTGGATCTTCCCTTCTAGTCTTAGAAAACAAGCGTGATTGTCGCATACTAAGAAATGATACAGGAATTTCAAATAGCGGTCAAAAAGATGTACTCGTCCACCACATATGAGACTCTGACTCTGGTAATTTAGATATAATATACTGCAAAGGTGAAATTAGACCAAGTGAATGATGAGGACGTTTGGTGTTAAACCAAA
>JBJHBV010000042.1:0-5344 GCA_050485705.1 Candidatus Vogelbacteria bacterium | reverse complement strand
CCACTAGACCATCTAAATCCGATTAGATTAGATGGATTTTCCTTAGAAAGGAGGTGAAAGCTATGAAGAAGAATGCGGTTGTTGAATGCGGAATCGAAGAACTTCGTGTGCGCATGAGCAAGAAGATCTTCCGGCCAACTCGTCACCATTGCGGCTAGTCTCTGTCTGTCAGGGCGGAACGGCTTATTGCCGTTCCGCCCACTTTTTCAAAGAAAGGAAAATGAGAGATGATACTTATTCTCGCTAGTTCACTCTATGAGGATGATCCTCAAATAGAATTGTTGGTCGATTCTTTGATTGAGAAAGGGAAGAAGTTTAGGGTTATCAACTCACTTGATCACAACAGTCTCGCTGGTTTGTGCTTGGTGCAAGAAGGTAAGAACATTGTTTTGGTTGATGAAGATGGTGAAAATATTTCACCATCTAAGATTTTTATCTCTAGGCTTGTTCGATCAGATTGCGTTATTGAATTTCCGCCTGGATGTATTTACACCACAATGTATCGCCAAAAAGTGGAATCCTTTGTTCGTGAGATTGTCATGTCTTTTCCTGAAGTCAGAATTTTCCCTGGAAACTGGGACTCTATTTTAAAGGCTGAAGTTAAAAGCTATCTTCTTGGGGTTGCTTTTGATTGTGGTCTTTCTGTCCCGCCCATCACAAAGACCTGTTTTGGAAATCCTGGTAGTGATTTCACTTACAGGAAGGTTTTAGGTTATCCTTTTTCGATTTCTTTCAACAAAAGGACTCGTGAAGAGATAGCCCTGACTATGTTTAACGGTCAAGTTTCTACCAGTGATGATCACTTTTGTTTGCCTTGGCAATGGCAGACAGAAATCAAAACCTCATTACATATCAGATGTGTGGTTGTTGGATCACTTGTTCGTGCTTATGTTTCTAACTGGAAACTTTTTCCGGGTGAAGACTTGCGTTCTGTTCAGGAGAATGTCGATCTGGTTTGGGCTGTGTATACCCTGCCTAAGAATTTAGAGGACAAGGTTTTCAGCTTGATGAATTGTTTAGGTTTGGAGTTTGCTTGCCCAGAGTTTCTTGTTGATCAAGATGGTAATCATGTGTTCATTGACTTGAATCCTTGTGGTGATTGGTATGGTTTTGTCAACGAGGATGAAAACATACTGATTGCTAAAGAGATCGTCAAAAAGCTCTAGTTTATACAACTAGAGCTTTTTTATTATGCCACTAATTTCCTGTTTGTATTCTTTGCTGTTCAATTTGTGCCCGGTATTTTTTATTAATATAAATTTTTTGTCGCCAGCCCAGTTTTTGTAAGCTGTTTTGTTTGTTTTAATGGCGATATCCCAATCCTTTTCTCCTATTAGAAACCAGGCTTTTTTACTTACTTTTTTTGGAAAAGAATATTTTTTAAAACTTTTTATCATTTTTTCTCCAAAATAATCTTTCGCTTCTTTATTTAGATGACTGATATTTTCTTTAAAATAGGGTGAAGTAGAGCAGAAAATAAAACCTGATAATTTTTTCTTTTTTGATAGGATGGCAGCTATATAAGAACCGAAGGAAAATCCCATTAAGTATCCGTCTTCTTTTTCTGGTATCTGACAATCGGCCTGCTCAATAAAGTCTGTCATATCCATATCGGTTGACCACCCTATTTCTACTGGCACAAGTTTAAATTTATTCTCTGTTGCTAGTTTTTTTATGTATTTGTAATTACTAGCATTAGTGTTCTCTCCTAGCCCGGGGATAAGATATATGTTTTTTGTTTTATTCATTAAGTAAATCTTAAATCAAAAGCCCCACCCTATCTTTCACTTCTTTTAGTTTTTCTGTTGCAATCACATTAGCTTTTTCTTGGCCCTCAGACAATATGGCTTTTACTTTTTCAGGGTCACTAGCAATTACTTCTCTTCTGGCTTTAAGGGGGGCAATAAATTTGATTAAATTATCAATTAATATTTCTTTGGATTCTTTGTAGCCAATAGAACCATTTTCATAGCGAGAGCGAATGTCATCTAGATTCTCTCTGCTAAACAATTTATGCAAAGCAAAAATATTGTCTGTCTCTGGGTCTTTGGCTTCATTTGGATTTTTGGAATCAGTCACTATTTTCATCACTTGAGTTTTGATTTCTTCATCATCGGCAAACAATGGAATAGTGTTGTTGTAGCTTTTGCTCATCTTTTGACCATCAATCCCCGGGATGGTTTCCATTTCAGCTAGAATTAAATCTTCCGGTAATTTGAAAGTTTCGCCAAAGATGCGATTAAATTTTTCCGCTGTGTCTCGAGCATATTCTACGTGTTGTTTTTGGTCTTTACCGACCGGGACAACATCGGGGTTGTATAGCAAGATATCAGCAGCCATAAGCATGGGATAAGTGAAAGTTCCTACATCAATTTCTTTCTTTTTCGCTTCGGCATCTTTGTAAGCATGAGCTCTTTTTAAATATGGAACTGTGGTAATACAATTAAATATCCAGGCTAGCTCGGCATGGGCTGGTACTTCAGATTGTCTAAACAAAATGACTTTTTCCGGATCTAAACCTAGAGCTAAATAATCTATCGCCAGCTCCATTATATCCCCTCTCATCTTTTCTCTATCTTGAGTGGTGGTCAGAGCGTGCAGATCAGCAATCATTATTCTGGCTGTATATTCTTCTTGGAGATCAATGAATTGTTTGATAGCACCAAAATAATTGCCGACATGAATCCGACCAGTCGGCTTAACGCCAGAGAGTAATATCTTTTTATCTATTGTCATTGGGCTAATTCTAGCAAAATTAGCCTTTTTAGCCAATTTTTACTCCCCTTGACTACCTTCCAGGGTGGGAGTGGTTTTAGGTAAAAATGGGATAGCAGCAGTGATAATGGCCGCGATGATAAATAAAGAAGCGGCAAAGTTGGTGAAAATGTACTCTCTCAAGAAAGTAAAGGAAAAGATGGCTGCTATTCCCAAAAGTATGCCATCAGTGGCTAGAATTTTCATTTTGAGTCTTAAAACACCCTCTTTGACCACATAACTGTCTTTCCAAAAAAGAATGGTCCAGGTAAGGCTGTAAGCGAGAGAGATAAGGCCGGTGACCAGCCCGGTCCACATATTTTCATTCCAATTGATAACCATATTATTTTGGATCTCCGGTATACCCATTGATAGAGATTGAATAAAGAAAATGGTTATTCCAAGTAAAAGTAAGCCCAAACGAAAAGAATTTAAATTATTTCTAAAGACCGCATAAGTTCTAAAAACAGGAATACCTACCCCGGCTACCAGAGTTAGGTAAATAAATAAAATAGCCACATTGTAACCCCAAGCTAAAACAAGTGGATTATCTAAAAAGAAAATAGAAATGAAAGCTAAACTAAAAGCATGGCCGGCCAATGACAGAAAAACAAAACCCAGATCTCTTATTCCTTTGTTTTTTGCTTTTTGAGCGGTAAGTAAAAAACGCACCCCAGCAAAGGCTGATATCAGTCCGGCTATTAGTGACAAAATACTTGGTATGGCTATATAAAACATATGAACCGAAATATTATAAACTACCCTTTACCATTTAACAAAGAAACTTATTCACTTTTATCTGATTATATAACTTTTTTCCAAAACATACCCGATTGACCATCCTCCGGATGATTAATAATTTCCTCTTTACTGAAACCTAGATTTTCATAAAATCTCCAAGAATCGTTATGGGTTTGGGGGCTATAGCATACTATTTCAGTGAAGCCTGAGGTTTTGGCTTCAGCTGTTACTTTTTGATCCAAGAAATTTCCGATACCTTTATTTTGATATTTAGAAGCGATGATATATAACTCTGCTGGATTTTTTGTATCAGTATATTGTTTAAAATAGTCTGGTACTTTCCTTAACCCTGCTATTCCTACCACTTCCCCATCTTTTTCAGCAATATAAAATTTGCAGACTTCCGAATCCAATTCTTCTTTAAGTTCAGCTAAAAATTCATTATCAGTCCAGTATTGAGCAAAAATATTTCTTACTTCCAACTCATCTTTTTTGTTGTAGTTTCTAAAGTTCATACTAAGTAGTAGTATTTAGTCTTCTGTTTGATTAGTTAGTGAAAGGTTTCTACAAATCCCCCGCAAAAGTTTCTATATCTTCTTTTCTTTTTAGGCCGATTTTGTCTGGTAGCTCCATTATAAAAGTGGAACCCTGTCCTCTACCCTTAGATTCAGCTCTGATAGCTCCTCCGTGAGCTTCTATTATTTGCTTAGCTACAAACATACCCAGACCGGTTCCACTAATATTGACATGACCAGCTCCCTCAGCCCGAACAAACTTTTGGAACATCTTCTTTATATCCTCTTCTGAAAGCCCTACTCCGGTATCTTGGACAGCCACCTCTATTTTACCCTTCTCTTTTTTAATATTTATTTTGATTGACCCTTCATTGGTATATTTAATAGCGTTGTCTATCATATTGGAAACCACTTGATTGATTTTACCTAAATCACCGTAGGCTAGGATTTTTCCGGCAGGATTAAATTCCAGCTTAATTTTCTTTCTTTTAGCATTAGGTGTAAACTCATTGATTAAATCATTGACCATCTTAGTTAGATCAAATTCAGCCATTTCATACTTCATTTTACCCAACTCTATACGGGTAATATTGAGGAAGTCTTCAATAATGTTGACCAGCCTTTGGCTGGATTCAAATATCCTCTCTATGGCTTCTTTGGTCTTCCCATTTACTTTTCCATATGATCCTTCAAGAATCATAGATGAATAGCCCTTAATCGCTGTCAGAGGTGAGCGGAGCTGATGAGAAGCAATAGAGACAAATTCTGTTTTTTGCTGATTTAATTCCTCCAGTTTGGCATTGGCTACCTCCAAACTACTGTTGGTGGCCGCCAGCTCTTTGGCTAGTTTCTCAATTTTTTCTCTCTGCTCTACTTCTTTAATGACACTTTTGATTAGGAAGATTCCAAAGATAACCGAGAACAGTAATAAGCCACCATTAATCCAAACATCTTGTATTGAACTAGATAATATCAATCTTACTAAAATGAAAATCCATAAAGCGAAAGTAAAGAACTCCGTGGCTATTACTTTAATATTAAATAAATGGTGTTTGATTATACTTATCATTACAGCAAAAACCAATATGATTGTTAAAATTGAACCTAGTTTTGTATAATCAAATATACCAACCTGAGGCATTATTAAGTTGGTTATGGATACTAAAAAAACCGTAGTTGTAGATCCTAGTAGTATATAAAAAATTTGATTTTTCTTGTCTCTTTCTTTGGTTTTAATGTATTTATTTACTAAAATTATAAAGCCAGCTATAAGAGGTAATAAAGAAAATATTTGATAATATATATACCATTCATTTATGTCATATTTTATCAAA
>JBJHBV010000041.1:0-5459 GCA_050485705.1 Candidatus Vogelbacteria bacterium | reverse complement strand
CATTATTACCGGTTTTATTTTAGGAGCAGGAGATAACTATCCCCTAATCTTTCTAGTCTCTTTACTGGCCCTAATTCCTTTTTGGTTCTTATCCGCCAGAAAATTTGAGGAATTAGAAAAAAGCTACGACACACCGCCACTAAAAGAAGTTTTGAATAAACTTTGGCACAAAAAAACCACCAGAGAAAAGAATATTAATTTGGCTTTAGCTATAGATTTTATTATCAATTTTTTTTATGCCATGATGATAATCTATATGCCAATTTATTTGCACCAATATGTTGGGCTACCCTGGTCTGAAATTGGCTTCATCTTCGCTTTTATGCTTTTACCTTTTGTAATCTTTCTGCCCCCTCTCGGTATCTTAGCCGATAAAAAATTAGGTGAGAAAGAGATCCTAAGTTTAGGACTAATAATTACAGGGTTAGCCTGTTTCTTAATTGCTATTACCGAAAGCACTAATCCCTTAGTATGGGCAATGCTTCTGTTCCTATCCAGAGTCGGCATTTCAGCCGTAGAGGGAATGAAAGAGAGTTTTCTATTTAAGCATATTACCTCGGGAGATGCGGGAATTCTAAGTATTTCCAGAAACACCAGACCTTTTGCTTATGTTATTGCCCCAATATTGGCCTCCCTATTTCTTTTCTTTTTTGATTTTCGTTGGCTTTTTATTTTCTTGGGATTTGTAACTTGGTTTGGTCTACGTTACAGCCTGGCGATGGTGGACACAAAATAAACTCAAATCTCTCCTCGCCTAAGACGACAATATTCACAATCTTCCTGATCACAAGTTTGGCCCCAAAAGGAAAGATTTAAGATGTCTTCAATAGTTTCAATGACAACTCCTTCTAATTCCTTAACTTCTGAATCAGTAATCTCAAACTCTTCTTGACGATAACGGCCTGTTTTTTTGTCAGGTTCCACAAAATCTATTTTGCCTCTGATCATATTATATTGACCATTTTCATAATGATTCAATAAAAGTTTATAAAAAACCAACTGTCTTTTGAAATTACCATTAGAATTTTTAGTTAGGCCTTCTATTTGATTTCTACTCTTGGGTTGGCCGGTTTTATAATCTACCACTCGGACCTTACCCTCCGGTAAAATCTCTATCTTATCTAAAACCCCGGTTAATTTAACCCCCGGATAAAGTTCTATTCCTTTAATCCTGAATTCAAGCAGTACATCGGTCAACCAAGAATCTTTATAAGTCTCAAAATAACCACCCAGAGACTCCTCACCTTTTTTCTTGGCTTCATCAAAATCAGTCAATGTTAAATTTTCTCGCTTTAAAGACTCCGCAAAAAAGAACAGTAAATCTTCCTTGGTAGCCGGTTTATTATTGGACAAAAGTTTAAAAAATTTAAATAAGGCTTCGTGAACCGCCGTTCCATAACAAGCATGTTTCGTCTTAGCTTTCGGTAGACGTAATAAATTAACAAAAAAGTATTGCCAAGGACAAGTTAAGTAATTATTAAGTCCGGAAACAGACAATCCCTGTCGAGTCAAAGATTGATTAACAAAATCCAAATAATCATCTCTCCGAGAAGAAGCAAAGGTTGATTTTTTTTCAGAAATATCAGTCGAAAAAATATCAACCCCGAAGTCTGACACCTCCAATCTTTCTACTAATTCAGGATTTATCTCTTCTAAAAAAACTGAAGGTAAAAAAGATCTGCCCCCAGCATCACTTGCTGAAAAAGAAATATTAATTTCCTTTTTGGCTCTGGTTAAAGCGACATAAAACAAACGTCTCTCATCATCCAAATCAGACTCCGTTAGGCCAGTGCCTCTAATCGGTAAAGAAAAAAGTTTACCTCTTCTTTTATTACCCCAATGACCATCACGAAAATTAATGATATAGACATAATCAAACTCTAAACCTTTAGATTTATGGGCTGTCATTAATCTGATACCGGAACGATTAGTAGTTTCGGAATTGACAGAAACACCATGCTCCAACAACAGATCCAAATGTTTCAGAAAATCAGATAAAGTAACCGAATGATCATTGTCGGACAAACTTTTAGCTTGATTGAAAAAAGTCCTTAATTTTTGAACCAAATTCAATTTATCGGATGACGATAGAGACTCAACCATAAAACCGGACTCAAAGATAATCAACTCTAAAGACTGGAGCAAAGTCTTATTTTTAGAATAGTGATGCCAATTTTCAATTTTTTCTAAAAGTGAATAAATTTTATCTTTATCTTTCAATTGAAGTCCGGATATCTTTCTCTTATCTCTTATTAAATCAATCAAATGTACTTTGGTTTTATTTTTCTCCTCCATCAACTTGTAAATATCTAGCGGATCAACAGACCATAAATCAAAATGAAGTACTTTAAATAAAAAATCTTCCCTACCAAAAGAATCAATCGCCCTTAAAAGCAAAATTAATTTAGCTATTTCTCTATCTTCTAAAACATCTTGATCCGATTCTACCACTACCGGCAAATTTCTATTCTCCAAAATAGTGACCACCGCCTGTGCTTCTTTATTGTTTCTATACAAAACCGCAATATGATCAGGAGAAACCCCGGCTTTTATTTTAGCCTCAATATCATCCACTAAAAATGAAAATTCTTTTTCTGTTAGAGGAAATTCTCTAAATTTAATTTTATCATCACCCACTCCGGAATCAGATTTTAAAGCAACAATATTTTCTTTATTCAATCCACTATGACCAATCAAACTATGAGCTACATCAAGAATTTTTTGACCGGAACGATAATTTTTTTTCAAACTTATTTTTTGAGCCTGGGGATATAATTTCAAAAAATAATCAAAATTATCCAGAGAGGCTCCTTGAAATTGAAAAATAGCTTGTTTCTCATCACCGACGATAAATAAGTTGGGGTTGGTATGAAAAGAAGACAAAAGCTCCAACAATCTATTTTGTGAAGCATTAGCATCTTGATGCTCGTCAGCCAAAACATATTGATATTCCTCCTGAAGTCTGAGCAATAAATCCGGATCATCTTCTAATCGTCTAATAACGGTTAATATCATATCTCCAAAATCATACAATCTCTCTTCCGCTAGAGCCCGCTGATAGTGATCATAAAGAACCGCCAGTTCTTTGTTTCTATTGAAAGATTTTTCCAAATCTTTATACTTCCCCTTCATTTTTCCTTTATGAGCTCCGGATTGGTAATATAGATCCGGCAAAGAATGAAGGTCGTTTAAAGACTTAATAGAGACCTTGGCTAATTCGGACGGGGAGATATTTTCTCTTTTTAACCTGGCAATCTCGGCCAAAGATGGTTTTAAATAGTAAAAAGTATCACCAAACGGTTTAAGCCATTCCAAATCCATATTTTCAATCACCCCTTTCATTAATCTTATTTGATCAGCTTCAGTAGCCGGACCAGCTGAAATAATATCAGGAAACTCCTCCGGAAAATCTCTGATCACATCATTGCAAAAAGAATGAAAAGTGGCGATTTTAACTCTATAACCGGCACTGCCGACAATCTCCACCAAACGACGTCTCATCGAATAAACCCCCGAGGTGGTGAAAGTTAAAGCTAAAATAGAATCAGGTGAAGTATCGGTTAACCTCAAAATATTAGCGATCCGCAAAGTCAAAATCTGAGTTTTTCCGGTCCCGGGACCGGCTATTACCATCACCGGGCCTTCAATAGCATCAACCGCCTCCTTTTGTGAAGAATTTAGTTTACGGTAATAATCCTCAAATTTAGAGCTAGTTTTCATGAAATCAGTATAGCATGACCTGTTTTGATATTAGTGCTGGAAAAATTAAGCAAAACATGCCATAATAACAGCCATGGAACATCAACAATTAAAAGAAGAATTGAAAAAAGCCTTAAAAGAAAAAGATGGTGTAAAATTGTCAGTCATTAGGGGTATTTTATCAGCCTTAACCAATGAAGCTGTTACTAAAGGTAAAAAACCGGATGAACTATTAAACCCTGAAGAGGTTTTAATTGTCATTAAACGACAAGCTAAACAAAGGCAAGACTCCATAGAACAATTCACCAATGGCGGGCGACCGGAATTGGCTCAAGCTGAAGAAGCAGAACTAAAAATAATTGAAACCTACCTTCCAACACCGGCGACAGAAGATGAGATTAGAAAAGTTGCCGAACAGAAGAAAAACGAATTAAATATTAATGACAAAACCAAAATCGGCATACTAATAGGTGCAACAATGAAAGACCTTGGAAGCAATGCCGACGGCAACACAGTAAAAAAAATAGTTGAGGATATGCTTAGCTAAACTTTAGACGAGCAGACTTTAAATTCTCAGAATACCAAATAAGTTCAGACAACATTTTTTCTAATCTAAATTTGTCTTCTTCGGTTAAATTATATTTTTCTTGAGCCCTTTTCTTTATGTCTGAGAAATAAACCGCATTCCTTACGGGAATCATTTGCAATTCTATAGCTATAAGTCTTAACTGCTCCACCATTCTGGCTCCCCCCAAGAAACTGGATGAAACACCGCAAACTCCTAAAGGTTTCTTATTATATTCTTTATAAGCAAGGTCCAATAATAATTTCAGTTCTCCAGGGTAACCATGATTATATTCCGGACTGACAATTATCAGGCCATCGGATTTGTCTATCAATTGTTTCCATTTTTCTCTATCGGAAGAACTCTCAGTAAAAGCAAGTTCAAAATCGGTCACTGAAAAAAGTTCAGTCTTAAACCTATCGTCGTTTTTAAGGTAATCAAAAATCGCCGAAGCCACCAAAACACTATAAGCTCCCTGCCGGCCTGTTCCTATTATGATTGGTATAAATAAATTCATAATTCTACAAAGGCCAAAAATAAATCAACAAAGGTAGAGAAACAATGATGATTATAATCTCCAAAGGTAAACCAACACGCCAATAATCACTAAAGCGATATCCCCCGGGACCCATCACTAAAGTATTAGACTCATGTCCAACAGGTGTCAGGAAAGCGCTGGAACCACCTATAGCCACCGCCATTAAAAAAGGATCAACGGAGACACCTAAACCGGTCGCAATCAAAATAGCGATAGGAGACATAATAACCACAGAAGCCGTAGTGTTGACAAAATCAGACAAGACCATAGCCACCGCCATTAAAATTCCAAGCATAATAATGGGTGAAATAAAATCACTAACATTGTATAAGAAACCGGCCAGAGTTTCGGCCACTCCCGACTTTTCCAAAGCTTGACCCAAAGTAATCATGGATCCCAACAAAATCAAAACGGGCCAATCAACACTTTCATAAGCCTGTCTTAAAGATATCAAATCCAAAAAGATCATTATCATGGCTGTAGCCGTAAAAATGACAGCTAAAGGCAAAAAACCCACACTGGCCATAATACTAGCCGATACAAAAACAAAAAAAGCGGCGTAAACTCTGAGTGGTCTTCCCAGCGTCAAGCTTCTCTCGGCCAAAGGTAAAAGCTTCAATAAACCAACAAATGAAGCCAAACTATCTCTCCTCCCTC
>JBJHBV010000040.1:0-5558 GCA_050485705.1 Candidatus Vogelbacteria bacterium | reverse complement strand
TTTTTATTCTGGTAACAATTTTGACCATATTATTTTTCAAACTACCTCTAAGTGAAATCTGGCAATCTTTCAAACAAACCACCCAAAGAATAGGCTTGCCCTTTTTTGGTCTTTTCTTCGTATTGGGCATAGTTCAAATAATGATTTTATCTGGAAACAACACTTCTGGCTTACCTAATATACCTTTTTATATCGCCGAAAGATTGGCTTTGGTCGGACCAGCCTGGCCTATAATTTCTCCTTTTGTGGGGGCGCTTGGAGCCTTTATGTCTGGTAGTTCTACTGTTTCAAATTTACTCTTTTCCGCTCTACAATATAACACTGCCACATCAATCGGCTTGAGTGTCATTGCTATCCTATCTCTCCAAGCGGCCGGTAGTGCTATTGGCAATATGATTTCTATTCACAACATCTTAGCCGCTCAGGCAGTTACTGATTTAAAAAACAAAGAAGGACAAATACTCCGCAAAACTATCATACCCATGTTTATCTATACCCTTCTTCTTGGTTTAATCGGTCTTATTATTACCCTTCTCTTCTCCTAAAATGATAAAACAAGAAAAAATCAAAATAATTTTCAAGTATTTAATTACTGCCGTTCTCCTTTTTGTTATTATTTCTCTTCTCAATACTTATTTAGTCCTAAAACCCAGAAAAATATATTCTGATTTAACTCCAACCATGTTTAATCTGCCAGCCGAAGATATTCAAATAGAAACTGAAGATGACATAACCTTATCAGGCTGGTATATACCCTCTCCTCTTAACGAACAAGTAATAATTTTTCTTCATGGCTACCCGGCAGAAAAATCAGATTTGTTACCCATAGCTGCTGAATTTTATCCTGACTTTTCTTTACTTTTAATGGACCTTCGTTATTTTGGACAATCAGATGGTGAATTTACCACCTTAGGAGTAAGGGAGGTAAGCGATTTGTCTCAAACTGTCACATGGTTAGAAAACAGGGGTTATGAAAAAATAGGTGTTTTTGGTTTATCTCTCGGCGGAGCTATAGCCATAAAAACCGCCAGAGTAGATGAGAGAATATCAGCCATAGCCACCTATGGCACTTTTGCTGACTTGCGCCAATTAGGGCAAGAAATTTACCGACTTCCTTTAATCGGTCCTGCCATAGTAGAGATGATGATTGTTTGGTCCAGACTTTATATCGGTGAATCTCCGGCTGACATATCACCAAGTGATTCGGCTCGTTATGTTACTCAGCCAGTTTGGCTTAGTCACAGCCGAGCCGACGAGCAAATAAACTTCCGTCACGCTGAAAAATTAAGAGAATCTTTAAATCATAATTCGCAAGGAGAGTTTTACTTCTTCCCCAGCCTGCCTCATGGAGCCATTCCGGCGGATTACACTTTAAAATTAAAGGGTTTCTTTCAAAAACACCTAGAATAAACCCCCAGAGACAAAGATACTTGTTCATAACTCTCTTGCTTTTTTATTAAAAACAAATTTATAATCACCTTAATGGAAATTATTCCTGAGCTTCGGTGATTTTAGATTTTTCTATACTGAGAAACTATACACTAAATCAACACTAAAGGGTTTGAGTAAGCTCAAACTCACTGAAAACACAAACTTGTTTTGTCATTTGCAGACAAAAGAAAATAATATATAGAAGTGGCAAAACAAGCCGGGTCGTCCCTTTAACAACTTAATTATTTTTAATTTCTTTGCAGATCATTAACAACTAATAATACAAACGCTTATGAAAAAAATAACTTTAGGTTTAGCTAGCTTAGCTTTGGTGTTTGGTTTAATCGGTCTGGTTGGGGCGGAACAAAATGCTGTTACTCCCAGCACTAATGACATAAACCGAGAAAATAATTGGGCCCATGTCAATCAACTCAGTATAGACATAGGAACAACTGATTTGGAATTTGTTAGTACTAGAAGCTTTCTCAGCTGTTTTGAGTACCGAACAGACGGAGACACCTCTCAAGCTCTAGAAACTGCAAACCCAAATACATCAATAGATGACCGTTACCCTCACTTGTGTGTAAACAACAGTACTACCACCCAAACCTTTACTGCTGATGAATATGTAGAAATTCGTATGGTGTTTGGCGCTGAAAGAGATGAACGCTTCGACTGGACTAGATTTGATATCTTGCCAGAACCAGGCGTGATTGTTTCCCCGGAAGCCGATGAAGAAATAACTCAAGGTAATCCCCTTTCTCTAGAAGCTAAAGATATCGGGGCTAAAAATGGAAATGTTCAATGGGCAGTTAGGTTTAACACCTGTACTGCTAATACCAATACCATAGCCGGAAATGTAGATGGTTTTAACACTCCATATCAGTGGCTAAACGGAATCTTTACTGCTTCATTAGATACTACCAATTTTGACTTAGGTGAGTACTGCTTTGTCTTTAACCCCAATCAAGGCGACAGATTAACTCAATTATTTGAAATAGTTGCACCAGACACAATCAATCTTGAGACAAAAGAACAATGCATGAAAGGTGGTTGGGAGGCCTTTGGTTTTAGAAATCAAGGACAATGTATTCGTTTTATTGAAACTAATAAAGATAGTCGATAAAAATAAGAACACAATAAAAAGCACTACCAAGTGCTTTTTATTGTGTTTAGAATTAATTACTTTTCTTTTTAGCCCTAGCGGCCAGCATCACCTTTTTAGCTGCCAGGCGTTTTTTAGTTTTAGGAGAACGAGATTTTCTTGGTTTTCCTACTCCGGTTATTCTTTTAGCCATATTTATTACTATTTATATATTTAAATTAACGACTTCTGGCTAGTATAACAGATAAAATCAATTTAAAAAGATCTCTTAAAATAAAAAAACCGCCCATCTTAGTTAATGATGGGCGGTTTTTGAATTTCACCAACGATGACCACAATTAGGGCAAGTGTGAACGGGACTCCCCTGAAAATCATGATAATAATGAAATCCTGGGAACCCACACATGACACATCCCCGGCCAGTAACAAATGCTTTCAGCCTCAACCAAAACTTCTTCAACCAAATCACCTCCTCTCTCGTTTGTTAGTTGCATTCAAGCGACAATCACTAAGATTCACCATTAAATCTCCTGACCGAGATTATATGTAATTTACAATAGAAAAGCAATGTTTTGCTTTACAAGGGCTCCCCTTGTTGGATGAGTTTATTTATCCTGAGCTTGTCGAGGGAGAACTTTGGATTGGAGTAGGATTAAGAAGGAAATGGAAGAGTTTATTTCAATTTCCAATTTATCTCAAAAGAAATAGCATATTTATTAGGTATGTCCCACTTAGAAAATCTAAAACAAAATAATTGAAATTTATTATCAGCAATTTTGCCAAAACCAAATCTATTTAAAGTTAGTTCTATATCTATAACCATGTTAGTTAATTCTAACAAAAAGAAAACCGCCCTCCAACGGTTTTCGTTGGGGGCGGTAAAAGACTTGAAATCTAAGATCAGGAAATTCGTTCTGAGTACCCGAATCTAGAGTTCATTGAAACAGAAGAAGGCGCGACCGTTTCGCCAGAAATACCCGAAATCGCCAAAATAAAAGCTGAAGGTTCCAGGTAAGTAGGCATCCATACTCGGCACCTGATGATAACCTTCATCATTTCGCCAAAGCCGATCCAACTCATCGAAAGATGAGTATCTCATGCCTTTTGGCAATTGGTCACGCATCTGTTCGAAGACCAGAGCCAAACCTTGTGCACCAGTGTAGACGGCCCTTTGTGAAGACAGAAATGCCATACGCTCTTCAGACAAGGTAATCCCATCGCCGATTTGTCTGAACAGCCGGACACGAAGCTCGTCTCCTGGCAAGAGGATTCTCGATGGATTCGGAAAATTGGCATCGGTGATTGAGTCGTTGTAAAACGAGAACTTTTTGTTATTCTTCCCCTGATTCTTCCTCTTGAATGTTGTAAGTGCGGTTTCGTGATTGTAGTCTTCAGGAACTACAATTGTACCGAGGTCTGCAAGAAGATCAAATTTTTTCTCTTCAACCTCCCCAGTATTCAACCCGTCTAGCTGTTCACCTGGCATTGACATTGTACTATCCTCCACTGTTTGTTCCATTGATATTTCTACCACATTATCAAATAAAAAGAAAACAGCCTAAATTAGGACAAATATATAAAAAGAAAACCGCCCTCCAACGGTTTTCGTTGGGGGCGGATGTTTTCATCAACCTTCATGGGGGTCTTTCCCTTTCAGTTGAGATCGACCATCACAGTCAGGACATACCTTGTCACGAAGGTATTCGACTTTCGTCGGTGCCTGACACATAAGGCATCTCACTGCGTTACCCCCAAGAAGTAAAGCAAAGTCATCGGTCAGATTGTTGCCACCGAATCGTGACTCCGCGTACTTCGAGAAGGGCCGATAAGGATAGACTTGGCGAGCCTCCTCTAGGGTCATGGGTCTGGTTACTACTTTAACCTCTACACCCTCGACCTTTCTTAGCTCAAAAAATTCTTCCATAATAGCCATGAACGTTCACCTCCTTTCAAGGCCATTCTATTGCCTAACGTCATTACTACACCATTTACTAGATTGTGTAAATAAAAATAAACACTTTACTTTTCTTTACAAGGGCTCCCCTTGTTGGGTGAGTTTATTTATCCTGAGCTTGTCGAGGGAGAACTTTGGATTGGAATAAAATTAAAAGAGAATTAAAAGTTTCTAAAATTTTTGAGAATTTTGGAAAACTAGAGCTTCAGAATTAAATGTAAAAAATATGTTAAAATTCTTATATGAAAAAGACGCAAAATAACTTTGCTTTCATAGATAGTCAAAATTTAAATCTAGGAATTAAAGATCTGGGCTGGAAACTTGATTTTGATAAATTTAGAAAATATTTAAATGAAAAATATTCAGTAAAGAAAGCTTATATTTTTATTGGCTATATTCCTGGCAATGAAGCTCTATATACAAGCCTACAAAATATGGGTTATATTTGTATTTTTAAACCAACCCTTGAACTAAATGATGGCAGAGTAAAGGGAAATGTAGATGCGGAGTTAGTTTTACATACAATGATACAGTATAAAAATTTTGAAAAAGCAGTTATAGTCTCCGGGGACGGTGACTTTTATTGTTTAGTAGAACACCTAATAAAGGAAAATAAATTAGAAATGGTCTTAGTCCCTGATGAACAAAAGTATTCAGCTTTACTCAAAAAACTTAGCAAACCAGATAAAAATATCTTTGAGTTCCTTAACAGAAAGAAA
Source organism: Candidatus Vogelbacteria bacterium (assembly GCA_050485705.1). GTDB lineage: Bacteria > Patescibacteriota > Minisyncoccia > Phycocordibacterales > XYD1-FULL-46-19 > JBJHBV01. Next base: position 349 of record JBJHBV010000040.1, on the reverse strand, counting down.
AATAAGTTAGAATTAAAACAAAAGAAAAGGCTCTGAAAGGGACGGAACCCAAACAGAACCTTTTCGTCGTGATATTTTTTAGTATATACAAATTGATTTAAAAGTCAATATTATAGGTGGATTTTATTAATAAAATCCCCTTCTTAGATACATTTAGAACTTTGGATTGGAGAAAAGCCGTTCCTGATCCTGAGGGAACAATTGAGGATATTAAAAACTTATTAACTTTAGCTAGATGATTTTTTTGACAAAAAATACAAAAAACCAGTAAATCTGTTAATATTTTAAATATGAATAAAGAGTTAAAAGACACAATTAAACTGACGGGGAAAGTGGTCGATAATTGGCT
>JBJHBV010000039.1:0-5705 GCA_050485705.1 Candidatus Vogelbacteria bacterium | reverse complement strand
CAGAAGAAGTATCAAAGGTTTGAGAGACAGTACCAGAAGGTTTTACACAAGTAATACAGCTGGATTGATTGATGCCAAATCTCTTGGCATATTCTTCGTTTACTTTAATAGCTTCCGCCTTCATCTTTCTTAAGGTTTCAGCCTTTCTAACCTCCGGACAATCCCACTGTCCAGTAATAGAAACTCCCAAAAGCCTCTCTTTTTCACAATTCTCTTGCCACTCTTTAGAAAGATAAGGAAAATTAGTCAAAGTAGCTTGATAAGTACCCAAAATAGTCGCTATTTTTATTTTTCTCAACAGAGATTCTTCATTATCATCAGCCCTAGCAACAACCTCCGATAAATTACAAAATTGTTTAGATTGCAAAATTATCTCACCACAAGGATTAGTCCCCAAACTACTAACATCACCATTTAAAATTTCTAATCTTCTTTCGGGTAAAGTTTTTGATAATCCTCCCCGATTAAAGATACCTCTTTCTCCAGTACCACTTTTAACCAAAGCAGTCCATTCATCTAAAAATTCAGCCACACTTGGTTTATTTAAATAAACAGCCGAATTATTGGCCAAACTTCTCTGAGGTTCAGTCAAGTAAAACTGACCTTTCTTAGCATCACGAATATCATGATCATCCAGATCAGACAAAGAAATTAAGGCAGAGCGTCGAACACCACCAGCCACCACTATTTCCCCTATTTTACAAATAATGTCATGGGCATCTAGATTGGTTAACCTTTTACCTTGTCTTTTTAAAACCTTCTCTCTAGTAAAAGTCAGCAATTGACGAAGAGGTTCCGGTCCGGAAGATTTGCCGCCCATTGTCTTTAATCTAGCTCCTGCTGGACGCAATTCTGAATAATCAAAATCTACATCTTTACCATCATACCAAGTCTTGAGACCTAAAGTCAGAGCATCACACCAGCCCTCTTTACTATCATCTACCACATGAGTAGGCAATTTTTCACCAGACTGTTGTTTAATAATTGGCAATTGTTGAATATTCTGACTTTCAGCAGCAAAACCGGCTCCGGTACCACACATAGAGATATACATAATCTCAGCAAAATCTTCTAATTTACTGGGAGCAATAAAAGAACAATTATAGGCACAGACATTAGTTCTTCTGGCAGCCGGACCGGCAAATTGCATCAATCTCATAGAAGGCATCGCTTCTTGATTCAAAATAGCTTCTCTAATCTCTGTATATTCTTCCGCTGTCAACTTATCTTTCAAATTCTCTTTCATAAAAGAAATATAACGATCCACTGTCTCTATCCAAGTCTCCCTTCTATTTTCTTCATCTATCCATCTAGAATAAGTTCTATAATAAACAAATTCACCCAATGAATTTCTAAAATAAGACTTGCTTTGTTTAACTAATTCTTTCAGCTTAACCGGTATCTCTCCCTTTTCCCGCCTTAACTCACTTCTTCTTTCCCTATAGAGAATATAAGCCTTAGCGGTAGCTGCAAACTTATGAAAAATAAGGCTTTTTTCAACTAAATCTTGTATTTCTTCCACTGCTGGAATGTAATCAGAACCGTTTTTTTCTTTCAATCCAATTAGATCCTGATAGACATTATCAGAAACTTTTTGAGCTTCTTTTTCTCCACCCTCTGCTGTTACTTTCAAGGCCTTCAAAACAGCTTGGGTTACTTTACCTAAGTCAAATTCAACCACTGAACCATCTCTTTTACTTACTTGTGTGATTACCAAACCGTTGACACCAGAATGATTCTTGGTTTTCTTTTTTGACTTAGACATAACTTTTTTTAAATTAACTTAACAATAGTGTCGGTTCATTTTACCAAACCTATATTACCTCTGACTTGTTGATAAAAAATAAGAGAATAAAAAATCTTACCGTGCAAGTTGGTCTGAAAAACATGCTTACCCCTAAAGCTCTAATAGGGATCAAAAATATTTTTTTCAAAAAACTCAAAACTACTTTTTGACTATTCGAGCTTGCCCCCCATACAACCCCCCCAAGTCACCAAGGGATGATTTTTTTATTAACGGCAAAGAAGGAAAAATATCCATCAGATCTTGCAACTCTTTTTCTACTTCTGAAACTTTAATACCTGGAACTTTCATCATAGACCCTCCTAAGACAATAATCTCCGGTGACCAGTGAAGAATAATATTATGCAATCCGACCGCCAAAATCCGAGCAGTTTCTTGCCATATTTTCTCATCAGTTATTTCCGAGGCCGGACGACCAAATCTACGCCCAAAAGCCTCTCCGGAAACATATTCATCTAACCTTCCTTCATTTGAGCCTTGTTTTAAGGCCTTAAAATCAATTATTTGGTGTCCCGGCTCAAAACCAACGGAGGCTTTGTCTATTTCCTCATCTACAATTCTGACCCCCCCTACCCCGGTACTAACAGTGACATAAGCCACGATTTTATACCCTTGTCCCGAACCATAGACAGCCTCACCCAAACCAACCAAAGCTGTATCATTATGCAATTCAACCGGAACACCAAATTCTTCTTCCAGCATCTCCTTTATTGGCTGGTCAACCCAAGCAGGTAGATTGGGACTGGACACCAAACGGCCGCCAGACACCGGACCAGCGATACCTCCAACAATAGAGGAAAGTGTCTCTGACTGTAGTAAATCTTTAATAGTAGCGACTAGTAAATCATAACCGGCAGAAAAATCCTTAGAAGTGGGAACTATAACGGGTCTGAATTGATCCTCCCCCTCCCCCCAAACAGCAACCCTCATCTTACTACCTCCAATGTCAAACAAAATATGCATAGATTTTCTAATTTAGGTAACTATAAATAAGAAAGGTTGATAAACAAACAAAGCCGGTCATAAAAGCCCCCCACAACATATCAATAATCACCACCTTAAAAGACCAATCTTTTAGAGTAGCTTTATTGGTCAACTCATAAGTGCCATAAGCTATCAGACCCAAAAAAGACCCGCTCAAAGCGACTTGTCCAGGAGTAAAGCCTAAATCGACAGCTGGCTTAATTACTAATAGTAAAATTCCCAGAGAATACAATAGATAAAACGCTCCCACTGACCACCAAACCACACTTTCAGCCATTAAATGACCAAGATGCTTGATATAAAAGGGTTTATGCAATAAAGATAGCCATAAAGCATCTAAAACAATCAGAATGGGCAAAACTATAAAATATAAAGAAACAAAAGACATGAAATTATGTTAAACGGTCTATCTTTTTATACAAACCGCCAGTAATCAATAAAATAAAGAGGCCGATAAAAAACATCAAAAAGGGACGATCAGATAAGTAAGGGATATAACTAATGGCTGATTCAAAACCATATATCACCGACACAATACCAAAAACACTAAGCAAAGAAAAAAGAAGCGGGTAACGCCCAAAAGCATTTTGGGACCTCTGGCCCATATAATCGTTAGTTTTTCTGGTGATGTTTTCTATGTGAGCCAGAGGATCATTCTTCATTACTTTAATTATACTATAAACCTCGCTAAATAAGGAAAGCCCGCAAGATAAAACTTGCGGGCTGGTGGTCACTCTTCCTCTTTGGGTAAGGTCCCCTCATAAGTGTGGAAGTACTTACGCTTGTATTTATATGACAGACCTCGGATCATCTCTTCATAGAGACGCTTCCAGCCCCAGCACTTGCACAGGAAGATAAAGAGGAGGATTACCTCCCTTAAACAAAGCAAAAGAGAATACAAAACAACGCACAAAAACAAATAAAGAAATACCACCTCCACAACATAAGCTCTGAACACCATGGTGAATACCTCCCATTGTTTTATCTATTCCAGAGTAATTTTAACACACTTGCTGATTGTCTTTAACACCTTATTATTTATTTCTCCACAGATAACAAAAAATCAACTATAACCATTTTAAGTTTTTCTAAATCAGATTTTTCTCTAAAAGTATGTGGTGCACCTTCTATTAATTTATAAACTTTATTTCCCGCGGGAATAGCTTCAAATAACTTTCCTATATGATCAGGCGGGCAAGACTGATCATTAGAACCGACAATCAGCAAAATCGGCATCACAAGCTTAAAAGCCTCGGGTAAAAGGTCATGATTTAATCTTTCCTCTACCGATTTCCAGGTTATTCTCTTTATAATCCCAGACCTAGAACGGCTGATAATTTCCTTAAATCCTTTTTCTTTTATCTCTGCCAACTCCCCGGGCCTAAATCGCTCTTGAGCTTCAAAACTAAGCTTACCGGAGACAACCGGAGCTACCGGAACCAATAATGATACTTGATCAGGATAATTTTCAGCATAACAGGCCACCGCATAACCGCCCATAGAATGACCGGTCAAAGCAAGTGGTCCTTGAAACCAATCCTGCACTTGCACCCACCGAACCACATCTTCCAAGTCTTCATAGTGAAGACCGAGAGTAGCCTCTTCAAACTTACCATCGCTTTCATTGAAAGAGTTGGTTGCATCAAAGTTAAAAGTAATATAACCACTTTCCAAAAAAGCATCTTTCATAGCTAAAATATGCTCTTGCTCCTTAAAAGCTCCGTAACCATGCTGAACTACACAGGTACCCTTTATTTCTCCCTCCGGTTTTTCCAAAACCCCAACAATTTTTTGATTTTTCCTATTTTGTAGAATTAACTTTCTCATATATTAAAAAGTGCGGAGGGTACGAGATTCGGCCACTCTCATGGATATTTTATTTCACTTCATTCATAAAATATCTCATTCCCTCGGCCCCCACTCGCCGTCACTGATTTTTATTCAAAAATCAGGCTTTGCGACGGCTCGGTTCGAATCTCGCACCCTTACTCGCGCCGACATATCAAAAGAATAATGGTCATTATTCTTTTGAGTCGTTGCGGAGGGTACGAGATTCGAACTCGTGAAGGCTGTTACACCTTACTCGCTTTCCAAGCGAGCGCACTAGACCACTATGCGAACCCTCCTATTAATCACCATCAATCAAAGACACATTTGCCCCCTTTCCGAAAAGCGGAACATTGATAATGACCACAAGTATGGTAACCACAGTGATGAAAAATGGCAAGATGGAAATTTTCCCCGGACTAGCAACCATTAAAACAATCACTGATAGACGAGCAAGCAAAGATAAAGTAACAGCATGAAGAGTAAAGCGATACATTTGACCAAAAGTAAAACGATCACCCTTTTCTCGAGCTAAAGCGTAAACTGCCCACAAGAAAAGAGTAACTACTATTAGCCATAAAGACAAAGCCATCATAGCAAGCACTCCGAAAACAAATAAGAACGGCACCAAAAGTGAAGGTAATAGAAAGAAATAACGACTAACAATAGATAAACCTTCAGCTAAACTAGTTTGATTGATGATTAAATCTAAATCATCCGGAAAAGCCTGATAAGTAAATTTTTCAGTCCCGGTCTCTTCCCGGAAAACTATTCCTTCTCGCCCCACCAAAGCCACAACCGATCTTTCTTCATTGAGACTAATCAAGGTTTGAAAATCAGCCGAAGCTTGAGTATTGACTGCCACATACAAACTTTTTGACTCACCCTGATTAAAAACAGAACTTATATCAACAAAATAAGGTTCAATAACATTTGACTCGGCAACACCTTCGGTGACAACTATTTCCAATTCCGCCGGATAAACAGCCAAAACTTTTTCGGGTATAACATTAAGAAATTGAACCAATTTAGGTACCAAGATCAAAGAAATTAAAATAGTTCCCACTAAAGAAATAATAGTAATAAGTTT
>JBJHBV010000038.1:0-5842 GCA_050485705.1 Candidatus Vogelbacteria bacterium | reverse complement strand
GATTATAAGTATCGACGTCCTCTGCCCTGACCTCACCAGTACTCTCAACTCTTCTCAAGATATCAAGTTCTCTCGGACTGAGCATGTCACTCTCCTCCACCAGGTTAGGCACCAAAATCACTAACGAAACATTACCAAAAAATATACTGGAAATCAAGCAGAAAAAAACCCCGCATAACCAAGATTTTAGGTTGCATTAAATTTCTTAAAACAATCTATTCCAAATCCTGTCTGGCTTCATAAAAAGCACAATAATCACAATCAGGTGAAGCAGGGGGAATTTTGTCATGATTTAGGATTTCTTTAATTTTCAAAAGTGTATCTTCTACCCAATTATCACTGCCCTTGTAAGTGATAAGGTGGACATCAAACTCTATCTTTTTATCAAAAGCTTCTCTATCTAAACGCCCGGTACAATAAACAAAATAACCGATATCAGACACCGGCAAACCATTTTGACGCAACAACCACTGATAAACTTCCATTTGTCGCTTATAGCCATCTTGCCAGTCTTTGTTCAATTCTGTAACCGCCTCTTCCTTGGCTGTTGCTTTGTAATCTACCACTATATATTCACCCTGATCATTAATCCACAAATCATCAATCGCTCCTGTCACCAACATATCAGTAGTTGTATGTAAATATTGCACTCCTTTAAAATTCTCTCGCCACTCGTCTATTTGAGGATGATCAGCCGGCACAGCATTCACGCCATACTGTTCTTGCAAGGGATGCTTAGTTCCGGAAACACGATGAAAATCAAATTCTTGTTTCAGCAAAAAATCAACTGCACTATTCAGAGCAAAAGGAAAACCCGGTGGTCTTTTAACACCCAATTTATTATCAATATAAAAACAACGTGGACACTCTAGAAACAAATCAATTTTTGACCGACTGAGCTTCCAGTTTTTGCCACCATAATTCCAAGCAGATCCTCTTTTGGGGTTATAATATTCTGACATATTTTTTATCTTTTATTTTTATAATGAGGATGAAGAACTTCAAAATCACCTCTTAAACGATCTATCAAAAAACCAGCTGAATCTAATATCTTTTTACCCACATTATACAACTCATCCAAATCCTTCCTATTATTAACAACTTTATTTTCAAAAATATTAATTTTATTGCGCGAAAATTCAATATTAAATTTATTTTTCTGGCTATTTAAAAAATCTAAAATCTCAGGAGAAAAAATCTGCAATACTTCTATATGATAACCTCTAGAAGCCCTTAATTTAAAATTATTGTAACTTCTGTCTAAACTAATATTTTCATCATTCTTTTCTCTGGGTATAGACCGACTGTAAAGCGGCCAAGATAAGAAATTTTTGTATTCCAGTAAAATATGAGGAAAAACAATATTTTCAAAAGATATTTCTAAAACAGTATTGTTTAGTGTCTTTTTTTTCTTACCTTGACCAACACTGAAAGTATAAATAAATATTCTAATTGGCCAATTTAAATAATGACCACTCATTACATTTCTAATTTGTCTGGAGTTATAATCACCCAACTCAAAAAGTCTACCATAAACAGAGGATAAGTTAGAGACAGGAGAAAAACTTAAATTATTAGTTAGCGCAAAATTTTCAAAAAAATTAATCTCGGCTCTTTGCCATAAAATTACTAAATAGATAGAAGTAAAGATTGATAATAAGAAAATAGATATAAAAAATAAAAAATAATCAACAGCAATAACAAAAAAAGAAAAAATCCATAATATATATAGAAGAAAGAATAAAATAGTGATTTTTTTATACTTTGTCCACACAAAAAAGAAAAAAACATCTTTAATGCTATCCACCTTATAGTTTACAACATTACTTTGGCTCATATTACCTTTCATAAGTTTTAATTATTTCCTTATTTTCTGATAACCTTGATGGTTTTTACGAACTTCTTTGATTATCTCCACAAACAAACGCCGGATTAAAGCTGGATCAGCTAATTTAGCTGGCCATTTAGATAAAACTGAGGCAATTTTTTCTTCCTCTCGTTTAATATCTTTAATCGGAAGATCTTTTTGAGCTTTTAGTTTTCCCACTTTAGCTGTTAACCTAAAGCGATTTTTTAAAACAGACAATAACTCCTTGTCACACCTATCAATCTCCCGCCTTAACTTTAATAATTCTTTATCCATATTTTAAACTTTAACTTTTAACTATTTCATCATAACAAAATATAAAGCAAACAATTAAAATTATTCTGGCTTCTCAAAATGATGATAGTCAAAATAACCCCTGGTTTTACCCCAATGACCTCCCCACTCCCAACCATAACTTTCAAATAATTTCACCACTTCTCCACCGGCAACAATCGTGCCCGGTACCGCTACATCATATTGAGATCCAGAAGGAATGACTTCCCCTGATTTAGCAATATAAGGATTTAGTTTTGGATTAATATCAATTGCTCGCCCATAGGCGTGATAAGACAATCGGTCACTGCCCTTAATATACCTGAAATTAAACCCGGAAGAGTTGTTGTCAGACATAGACTGCTCATCGCTCCAGCCATATATAGCTACCGGCACCACCTTTCCTATCGGAAATTTAAGAATTTTTAGAGACTTAAAAATATCACTTACTTCCGTTCTCAACTTTTCATCTACTACTATTTGCCCCACATGTTCTAAATCATCAAAACCAATATACTCAACCCGAATCAAACATTGTTTCTCTAATACTGACAAAGGAGCGGAAGAACCAGCCAAAGCTTCAACCAAAGATAAGTCAGAATCAATCACCAAAGACATATCAATCAAACAAATAAATCAAATACTCATCTATTTTTCTCTGGTCCCAATCATAGAAATATTCTCCGGCCCGATGAAGATCGCTTGCCAATTTAACGCCAACGAATCGCCAATGCCAAGGCTCAAAAATATAATAAGCATTATTCTCCGGATAAGATAAAATAAAACCATATTTATGAGCATTATCCAGAAGCCAACGATAAGCTTCAGTTTTGTCAAAACCAGACAAAGTTCCTCCAATACCGGTGGTCATAAAATCCACCGCTGTTCCCAATTGATGTTCAGAGTAGCCCTGATCGGCTGAAAATTGATTAGCGGTACCGGCACCATAAGTGACGGTGTAATTGGTTTTCAAATTTAATTGCTCATTAAATGACCTGAAACCGGAAGCTACATAAAGCTCTACTCCATCTCTCTGGGCATCTCTCAGTAATCTTTCTAAGTAAGGCCAAACTTGAGCATGGAAACGAAGAGTTCTTTTCTCATCGTATTTATACTGATCAGGTATTTCCACCAAACGAGGAGGATGATAATGCTCATTTAGAAAAAAGACTTTTGAATACTTTTGCAATAACTGAGGATCAATCTGACTTAATTTTTCCAAGTTGGAAACCGAACCGGAAATACTGCCAACAGTTCTCTGAAAACCTCCCAGTTGTTCTTGAATAGCTAATACAGCTTGCTGTTCTTCCTGAATCACCTCCACCAAACCGGATTCCACCGCTACAATGGATTCAGCTAAATTTTTCTCCAAAATACCTATCTGGTCTTTTAATTGAGTCAATTCTTTAAACCCATACCAATAACCAAAGACTACTCCGGCCACTACCAAAACCAACATCACTGCTTCCAGACCCAAAACAAAACCTCCCAACTTTATTCTTCTCATATCAAGAATTGTATATCAAATTAATATTTTTCTCTAATTTTCACCAAAAGAAAAATAAAATGTGCATAAATAATGTTTATTCCCCCATCTGTTCCCTCCACAAAGCGGAGTATAATCCACCACTTTTAACAAGTTCGTCATGATTGCCTGATTCAATCACCCTGCCTTTTTCAAAAACATATATTTTGTCAGCGTGAGCAACGGTAGACAAACGATGAGCCACCAAAATAGTGATCAAATCGGGATGATGTCTTTCTATTTTTTTAATAGTTTCGGTAATCGCCTTTTCAGTAATGGAATCTAAGCTGGAAGTAGCTTCATCAAAAACAATCAAATCTGGATCGCGCAACAAAGCTCTGGCAATAGCTAATCTTTGTCTTTCTCCACCCGACAACTTTATACCCCCCTCACCTATTTTCGTGTCTAGCCCAAGATCCCCTTTATTTATGATTTTATCAGCCTGAGCCAATTCTAAAGCCCGCCAACAATCTTCATCAGTAGCTTCGGGTTTGACGAACAAAAGATTATCTCTAACCGTTCCGGCAAATAATTGCGTCTCTTGAGCCACCAAGCCTATTCGTCGACGCAACAAATCTATATCAAGCTCTTTAATAGACAAATCGTTAAACTTTATATCCCCCTTGATCGGATCATAAAGCCCGGCCAACAATTTTATCATCGTACTTTTACCCGACCCGGAAGGGCCAACCAAAGCAATAGTCTGACCGGATAAAACCGACAAGGAAACACCACGCAAAACCTCGGCCCCGTCAATATCATAAGTTAAACTGACGTTTTGATATTCTATCTTTTTGATATCACCCAAGGTCTTTGCTTTTTCCGGTCTAGCCGCCGGTTTCATCCTAAATAAATCGTCCAATTGAGCCAAACTGGCCCTGGCTTCTTGATAGCTTGAAGCCACCATACCAATCTGGATAAGGGGAGTAAAGATCACAAAAGAATAAAATAACAAACTGAAAAATTCACCCAAGGTAATTCCCCCTTGAAAAATCAGCCACAACATCAAGAGCATTAGACCTGAACGCAAAGCATTGATTAAAGTACCCTGAATAAAATCAAGCGAACGAACCAATCTTACTTTTTTTAACTCCAAACCCAAAATGACATCATTGGTACTATTCAATCTATCTATTTCTTGTTCTTCCAGCCCCAAACTTTTTACCAATTCCACATTACGCAAAGTTTCTGTTGTGGCTCCGGATAAAGAAGCAGTTTCTTTCACTATTTTTTGTTGAGCCTCTTTGATTTTTCTACTCAAAACAAAAGTGGCCAACCCCAATGTCGGGATAATTAAAAAATAAACCAATCCAATCAAAGGGTGTACATACAAAGCATAAGCCAAGACAAAAACCATACCAACCAGAGACAAAAAAAGAATATTGACGGCATTGGCTATCAAAGTTTGCGAGTCGGACCGAGCCTTTTGCAATTTGTTCAAAATCTCTCCCGATCTCTCATCCTCAAATACGGCATAGGGTAATGAAAAAGCGTGGGCCACACTACGAGCATAGAGTTTGTTACCTACTCGTTGAGTGATTACATTAACGTAATAATCTTGAAAAGCTTTCGCTACTCTGGAAATAAAAGCGACCACCACCGTCGCTAAAAGCAGCAAACCAACTCCAACAATAAAATCTCTTGAAGGTAAGACATCTATTTGAGTAGCATAATTATCTATAATTAAACGAAAAATCTGGGGATCAAGCAGAGAAAATATTTGATTGATGGAAGCCAAAACAAGAGCTCCTGTTAGGAGACCTTTGTGTTTCAAAATTTCCAATAGTAAAATTTTCACGAACTATATTTTAACCTCAGTTGCAATTTTTCCAAAGATTTATTTTTCAACCAAATTTTTCAAAGCTTCCAAAGCTTTGGGCCATAAGTCATTAAACATTGTTACGACTTCATCATCCACATTAATCAATTCTACAACCAACTCTGTACCATTATCTTTATCACTGAAATTATAATTTTCAAACAAAATTCGAGACGGATCCCAAAGTTTTTTCTCTTCATCACTCACCTCACCATAATGCTCAATGGAAATGAAATCATAAGGTCTGTTTTCTTTTATTTTAGCCAGCATACCCTCACTCTTGCCGGTCTGCAAATTGGGGGCCAAAAATTCAATTTCAGAACCCACACTCCAATCACCTTTATAATAAGAACCAGGA
>JBJHBV010000037.1:0-6798 GCA_050485705.1 Candidatus Vogelbacteria bacterium | reverse complement strand
TATCATTCAATTCAATAACTGGAATACCGTTTTCAACATTTTCTTGCCACCACCACAATCCGGCTAGTTTTTGTAAAATCAAATCAATTTTAGAAATAGTTTTTTCTTTTTCTGATTTCTTACTCACAAAAAAACCGGGGTCATTTTTTACACTTAATGATTTTTTAAAATCAGCCCAGACTGTTTCTTCCGGTAAGTGCAGAATGTCTGAGATCTTAGCCACAAAATAGGCTTGGTCAGTTTGATAAGCTAAACGAGCAATATAGGGATAAACCTGCTCTCTAACAACTTTAGACAGTTCTCGTCTATCAACATACCTTTCTGATAGAATTGATAAATAGAAATCAATAATATGTACAGGTTGAGAAATAAGCTTTTTCCATTTTTCAACATCGGTTTTAATGATATCGGCCGGATCTGTCCCCTCAGGCAATCTAATCGCTTTTACCTCAAAACCAGCCGTTAAAGCAAGGTCCACTGCTCGAGCAGATGCCGAGATGCCGGCTGAATCAGCATCAAAAGCCATAACAATAGTGTCCGATAATCTTTTAATCATTTCCAGATGAGAATCAGTTAAAGAGGTGCCGGAAACGGCAACGGCTTCAGAAAATCCAACTTGATGAGATAACAGAACATCCATCTGCCCTTCCATCAATAAAGAGTAACCTTTTTGTCTAATGGCAAGTTTTGCCCTATCAAAACCGTATAAAACTTTTGATTTGTCGTATAAGACCGTAGCCGGACTGTTTATATACTTAGCCGTCTTACCATCATCCTCACCAAAAATTCTCCCGGAAAATCCGACTATCCGACCTGATCCATCAAACAAAGGAAAAATAATCCGCGATCTGAAACGATCATAAAGTTTGCCGTTGGGCGAAGCACCGGTAGAAGCTGAGCGTAAAACCAAACCGGCTTCTGTCATTTCTTTTTCTTTCCACCCTCTGGTACTCAAATACCGCGAAACATTCTGCCAATCAGCTGGAGCCAACCCCAGACGAAAAGATTGTATCGTTTTCCCCGACAGACCTCTAGATTGTAAGTATTTAAGGGCTTCGGGACTCTCTTTTAATTGCTGTTGGTAATATTTTGTTGCTTCTTCTAGTAATTTAAAGAGGTGGTCATTTTTTTGAGTCTGCCTAAAATTTGAATTTTTAAGTTCTACCCCGGCCCTTATGGCCAATTTTTCTAAAGTTTGAGAAAAATCCAAACCCTCTATTTCTTGAACAAAAGAAATAACATCACCTGAAGCACCGCAACCAAAACAATGATAATTTTGCCTGGTAGGAGAAATGAAAAACGAAGGTGTCTTTTCGTTATGAAAAGGACATAAAGCTCTATAATTTACTCCGGCTTTTTCTACTTTTATATATTCAGCAATAATATCAGCGATATTAAGGCGTTCTTTTATTTTTTCTACTGGTGACTGATCCATAATAAATAGATAGTTAAATTGGTATTTACTCTAAACGGAAGCAAACACCAGTATCACGGTCATCTTTTTTGGGTTTCTATTCTTCTGCCTGTTCTTCCCCTGTTGAATCCGAAGAATTTTTATCAATCAATCCGGTACCGGCAGGAATCAAACGACCTATAATAACATTCTCCTTAAGTCCGCGAAGTTTGTCTACCCCACCCTTTATGGCTGTATCAATCAAGATGCGAGTTGCATGTTGGAAAGAAACGGAAGACAAGAAACTACTGGTAGTCAAAGCAACCTCGGAAATTCCAAGCAAAGCTGAATCAGCAACAGCCACTTCACCGCCATTTGCTTTAACTGTCTCATTCTCTTCTTCTAATTGAGATTTCTCTACTATTTCACCAACAGTAAATTTGGTATCACCGGGAGTTTTGATTTTCTGACGCGACATCATCTGACGAATAATCAATTCTATATGCTTTCTAGAAATAGATACTCCTTGCAATTCATAAATAGAATTAACTTCTTTAATGATATAATCCTCTACTTGTGCCCTATCAGCCAGCTTAAAGTATGAAGATAAATCTACTGAACCATCAGACATAATTTGACCCCTCTTCACTTCGTCACCCTTTTTAACAATTAAGGTGCGGAAGGTTGGAACGGAATAAGTTACTGATTCTTTTTTAGAATTTTTCTTTCTACTTTCAGGGTTAATCAAAATTGTCACTAAATACTCTCCTCCTTCAGTCTGAATATCAGATACCTTACCATCATACTCGCTTAACATAGCATTATTTTTAGGTACCCTCCTTTCAAAAATTTCTTCTACTCTCGGTAAACCACCGACGATATCTCCCCCACTGGTTCCAACACCACCGGCGTGCTTGGTTCTCATCGTTAGCTGAGTTCCCGGCTCACCAATAGCTTGAGCAGCAACAATACCAACCGGCTCTCCGATTGCCACCAAATTACCTCGTCCCGGATCTTCCCCATAGCATTTCTGACAAATTCCTCTTCTAGACTTACAAGTTAAAGGTGTCCTAACATGAATATCAACCACACCTTTACTTTCTATTAACAAAGCATCTTCTCTGGTCAAAAGATGGCCAGCAGAAAAAATTTCTGATCCGTCATTGTCTTTAACCGGAGACAACAAAATTCTACCTTTAATACTGTTAGCAATACCGTCATCAAAGCCTAATATATGGTCTTTGGTCATAATTTTACCAGAAGCATCACCGCAGTCTTCTTCTGTCACCACCACGTCTTGAGACACATCCACCAACTTACGAGTCAAATAACCGGCCTTAGCTGTATTCAGAGCGGTGTCAGCCAAACCTTTTCTGGAACCATGAGTGGTAATAAAGTATTCCAGTGGTGAGAGACCTTCTTTATAGGAAGGAATTACCGGAAAATCAATCAAGCGTCCAGCCGGGTTAGTAATCAAACCTTTCATTCCAGCCATTTGAGAAACCTGGTGAATAGAACAACGAGCACTAGAAGACAACATATCGGTTACAGAACCATTGTCTTCCAAAGCAGATGGGATATGGGACTCAATGTCACTTTTAACCTTCATCCAAACCTCAATTGTCATTCGATATTTTTCAGCATCTGACAACAGACCTTCATTATATTTTTCTTCAATGTCTAAAACTTCTTTTCTGGCTACTTCAATAATCTCTTTCTTAGCCTCTGGAATTTGAACATCATCAATACCCCAGGTAATACCTGAATATGTAGCGAATTTGAAACCAAAACGTTTTATTTTATCTAAGATCTTGGCCATTCTCTCAATGCCGTAAATTGCTATCAGCTCTTCAACTAGTCTGGTTATCTCCCGGGCATTTATTTCTTTATTAATAAAAGGAAAATCAGACGGAAGATTATTGTTAAACAAAACCCTACCAACCGTAGTCTCAAAAATCTTACCGGAAAGTTCACCATACTTTTCGGGCTTGCCACCCACCATTTTTATCTTAGCCCTCAAACTAATTTGGTTGAAGTCATAGGCCATAATAGCACCATTGGGACTGGCAAAATATCTACCCTCTCCCAATTCTCCAGCCACTTCTTTGGTCACCCAAAAACAACCCAAAACAATATCCAATTTCATATTAACAATCGGATCACCACTACCTGGCTTAAGAATATTATGATTGGCTGCCACAATTTCTGCTGCTTCTTTCTGGGCTGCTTCCGACAAAGGCACATGAACCGCCATTTGATCACCATCAAAGTCGGCATTAAAAGCAGTACAAACCAAAGGGTGGATTTGAATAGCGTTACCCTCTATCAATACCGGTTGAAAACCTTGAATACCCAGACGGTGCAAGGTTGGGGCACGGTTTAGAAGAACATATTTGTCTTTAATCACCTCTTCCAAAATCGCCCACACTTCCGGTATGCCTTCATCAATCAGACGGCCGGCACCCCTAATGTTATAGGCTAATTCTTCTTCCAAAATACGAGAAATTACAAATGGGCGGAAGAGCTCCAAAGCCATGTGTTTAGGTAAACCACACTGGTTAAGTTTAAGTTCCGGACCAACCACAATCACACTTCGGCCAGAATAGTCCACTCTCTTACCTAATAAGTTTTGTCTGAAACGACCTTGCTTACCTCGTAAATTATCGGCCAGAGATTTAAGAGGACGACGCTGAGATTGATTCATGGCTCCATCACCGGCATTTTGCCTAATAGAATTATCAATCAAAGCATCTACTGCTTCTTGTAAGATTCTTTTCTCATTGCGTAAGATAACATCAGGAGCACTAAGTTCTATCAATTTCTTCAAACGATTATTCCTGTTTATCACTCGACGATAGAGATCGTTAACATCACTAGTAGCATGACGCCCACCGTCTAAAGCAACCATCGGACGCAAAGCGGGCGGGATAACAGGAATGACACTCAAAAACATCCATTCAGGCCTGACACCGGAACGCTTCAAAATCTTGAATAAATTATATCGTTTTTGCATCTTTTGCCTTTCAGCAGCTCCGGCTGTCTCTAGAGATTTACCGATAATTTTTAACATTTCATCAACGTCAATACTCCTGAAAATTTGATGAATGGCTTCGGCTCCAATACCTGCTTCAAAAACAGTTCCGTACTTAAGAGACATACGATGATAGGTAACCTCATCTAAAACTTTCCATGGAACCAGATTTTCTAAACTTCTCTTTGCATCCAATAAAGAGTTCTTTAACTTTTCTTTATCTTCTTCAGTCTTTAATTCTTTAATTTTTATTTTATACTCATCATCCAACTGCTTGAGCATTTTCTGACGCTCATCATCATTAACAGAGGTGATAATATATCCGGCAAAGTAAATAACCCTTTCTAATTCACTGACGGACAAATTCAAAATCAAACCCATTCTGGAAGGAATACCACGCAAAAACCAAATATGAGCTACCGGAGTGGATAATTCAATATGCCCCATCCTTTCTCTTCTCACCACAGATCTGGTTACTTCAACTCCACATTTTTCACAAACAATACCCTTATAACGGATACCTTTGTATTTACCGCAATAACACTCATAATCTTTTTCAGGACCAAAAATTCTTTCGTCAAATAATCCCCCTCTTTCACTACGACCAGAACGATAGTTAATGGTTTCCGGCTTGGTCACTTCACCATAAGACCAATCCAAAATACGCTCCGGTGAAGCCAATTTCAAAGAAACAGCATTAAAGTCTTCAAGTCTTTCTGTTTGTTTATTTTGCATATTAGTCTAATGGTTAATTATCAATTTTTTTAAGCTCTATATCCAAAGCCAAACCTCTCAACTCACTCAACATTACATTAAAGGAAGCCGGGATATTGGGTTGTTTGATAGGTTCACCCTTAACAATGGCATCAAAAGTCTGAGAACGACCGACTATATCGTCAGACTTAATGGTCAACATCTCACGTAAAATATGAGCTGCTCCATAACCCTCCAAAGCCCAAACCTCCATTTCTCCGAATCTTTGCCCTCCTCCTTGGGATCGTCCGCCGAGCGGTTGTTGAGTAATGAGAGAATAAGGACCGATTGATCTCATGTGTATTTTATCTTCCACCATGTGGGCCAATTTCAACATATACATATAACCAACGGCTATATCTTGATTGAATTTTTCTCCAGTATAACCATCATACAAAGCAACTTTACCATTCTCCGGATATCCGGCTTTCTTTAATTCATCTTTTATCTCCGCATCAGTGGCTCCCATAAAGACCGGGGTAATAGCCTGATAACCAAGAGTATTAGCCGCCAAACCAAGATGCATCTCAAAGATTTGCCCCAAGTTCATACGAGAAGGCACACCCAAAGGAGTTAAAATAATATCCACCGGGGTACCGTCTGCCATATATGGCATATCTTCTTCCGGTAAAACCTTAGAAATAACACCCTTGTTTCCGTGTCGTCCAGCCAACTTGTCACCGACAGAAATATTTCTAAGCTGAGCTACTTGGATATAGATTCTTTTAATAATACCGGACTCCAATTTATCACCTCTTTCTCTAGAAAACACTTTCACTCCAATAACTCTTCCCTTTTTACCATGAGGCACCCTTAAAGAAGAATCTTTTACATCTCTAGCTTTTTCTCCAAAAATAGATCGCAGGAGTCTTTCTTCCGGAGTTAATTTGGTCTCACCTTTAGGGGTAATTTTTCCAACCAGAATATCATTTGGTCCCACCTCAGCTCCTACTCGTACGATTCCATCTTCATCCAGATTCTTCAGTTTGACTTCTCCGACATTGGGAATATCGTGTGTGGTAACTTCAGGTCCTAATTTAGTATCTCTAACATTAACCTCAAATTCTTGAATATAAATACTGGAAAATTTACTATTTTTTACCAATCTTTCAGAAATAATAATAGCATCCTCATAATTACTACCGTACCAAGACATAAAGGCTATTAAAGCATTTTGCCCAACTGCCATCTGTCCCTCAACAGAAGACGAGGTATCCGCTAGCAAATCGCCTTTTTTAACTTTCATACCAGGAACAACAGCTGGTCGGTGATGGAAGACTGTACTTTCATTAGTTTTGGAAAAATTGATCAAACTGTAAACATCTTCCTTTCCTTTATCATTTTTTACAATAATTTTTTTACCATCGGCAAAAATTACTTCTCCGGCTGTAGTGGCATAAACCAAACGACCAGATTCTCGAGCAGCTTTTTCTTCAATCCCTGTTGCCACCAAAGGAGCTTCAGCCAAAACACATGGCACAGACTGCTTCTGCATATTAGAACCCATCAGAGCACGGTTAGCATCGTTGTGCTCTAAGAAAGGAATCATAGAGGTGGCAATAGAATAAGCTTGATTGGGAGCAACATCAATAAAATTAACATCTTCTCTTGGAGATAATAC
>JBJHBV010000036.1:3975-6833 GCA_050485705.1 Candidatus Vogelbacteria bacterium | reverse complement strand
GTACTCCGAGAATGGGAGGTTTTATTATATGGTTCAGTGCTTTAGTAACAATCTCTCTTTTTTACTTTTTGGCTATTATTTGGCCCACTGAATTAACAGAAAAATTTAACTTTTTAAGTCGTAATCAAACCTGGCTACCCCTCTTTACCTTGGTCAGTGCTTCTATTATTGGTCTAGTAGATGATGTTATGCAAATAAGGGGAACCGACAAACTTATTCCCGGGGGATTGTCTTTCGGTAAAAGATTGATAATGGTTGCCTTTATTGGACTTATCGGAGGCTGGTGGTTTTATGATCGCCTTGATTTTACAACTCTTAATATTCCTTTTGGAGGAGAGATATTTCTTGGTATTTGGATTATTCCGATTTTTATCTTGGTTATGATAGCTTTATTTTCAAGCAGTGTAATTGACGGCTTAGACGGATTGGCCGGAGGAGTTTTGGCGGTTATTTTCGCCTCTTATTCGGTTATCGCTTTTTTCCAACAAAAAATAGATCTAGCTACTTTTTGTGCGGTCTTAACAGGAACAATATTGGCTTTTCTGTGGTTTAATATTCCGCCAGCCAGATTTTACATGTCTGAAACCGGCATCCTAGGATTAACCACCACCCTGACTGTAATCGCTTTCTTGACTGATTCAGTCCTTATTTTACCAATCATCGCCCTACCTTTAGTGATTACTTCTTTGTCGGTTATAATACAGCTATCTTCTAAAAAATTAAGGCAAGGTAAAAAAGTTTTTCAAGTTGCCCCTCTTCATCATCATTTTGAAGCTATTGGATGGCCGTCCTACAAAGTAGTGATGCGTTATTGGATCATAGCTATTGTTTTTGCGATTATCGGATTGATCATAACTTTGATAAGTTAAAATGCCAAAAACCAAATATAATAAAACAAGTTATATTTTTACTTGGATAGTTTTAACTATCAGTTTTTTAGGTTATCTAGTCTTCCTGTCAGCCGCTTTAGGTAAGGTGGGGGAAGATTTTAGTGATTTTATTTTCATCGCCTTCAAACAATTAATAATTCTAATTGGAGGATTAGTGGCTTTTTTCATTGTCGGCAATATTAACTTTAATTTTTGGAGAAAATATTCTTTACCAATATTTATTTTGGGTATCATAAGTACCCTAATGGTTTTTATACCCGGATTGGGTCTTGAGTTGGGTGGAGCAAGAAGGTGGTTAGATCTTGGTCCTTTATCTTT
The DNA here is from genome assembly GCA_050485705.1 of Candidatus Vogelbacteria bacterium. GTDB lineage: Bacteria > Patescibacteriota > Minisyncoccia > Phycocordibacterales > XYD1-FULL-46-19 > JBJHBV01. Next base: position 5,625 of record JBJHBV010000036.1, on the reverse strand, counting down.
TCAACCGGCAGAATTATTAAAACTGGGTTTTGTTTTGTATTTGTCTGGCTGGTTAGCTAGTTTTTACCGAAAGACTCATACTATTCAGTACGGCTTAACTCCTCTTTTAATAATGATTGCTCTCTCCGCCGGAGTCTTATTTTTACAACCAGACACCGGAACAGCCGTAGTTATAGCTATTACAGGGACAGCTATGTATATGGTCGGTGGAGGAAAATGGCGACATATAATAATCATCATACTTCTTGGTTTAGTAACCTTATCAGCCCTAGCTATAACCAAGCCTTATATTAAAGATAGAATCCTTACTTATTTTGATTCTAGCAGTGACCTTCTAGGATCTTCCTACCAAATCAATCAATCCCTAATGGCTATAGGTGCCGGAGGCATATCAGGAAGAGGTTTTGGTCAAAGTGTTCAAAAATTTAATTTTCTACCGCAACCCATAGGAGACTCTATATTTTCAGTGGCAGCAGAGGAGTTCGGTTTTATTGGCTCCGGCTTAATAATTATTTTATTTATCGTCTACACTTTATGGGGCTTTAAAATAGCCGGTCGAGCACCTAATATTTATGGTAGACTCTTGGCTGTGGGTCTTGTTATACTAGTCACATCCCAATCTTTTATAAACATTGGGGCCATGATTGGATTAACCCCTCTGACCGGAATACCTTTAGTCTTTTTCAGTCAAGGTGGCACAGCCTTACTGTTTGCCTTAATAGGGTCGGGGATTATTCTTAATATTTCTAGACAATCTTAAAAATATGAAAATAGTTTTAACAGGCGGAGGAACGGGAGGTCATTTTTATCCTCTCATAGCAGTAACAGAAGAAATCAGAAGTTTAATCAGAGAGAAAAAGCTTATTTCAGCTCAAATTTATTATTTTGCCGACAAAAAATACAATCAAGAATTATTAGAAAAAAATGATATCAAATTTATAAAAATACCTGCCGGTACGATTAAAAGATATTTTTCCGTCAGTAATTTTTTTGGACCTTTTTTATTGGTTGGAGGAATATTAAAAGCTCTTTGGAAATTATTTTGGATTTATCCTGATGTTGTTTTCAGTAAGGGGGGGTATGTCAGTGTTCCCACTTTGTGGGCAGCCAGAATTTTACGCATTCCGGTAATTATTCATGAGTCAGACTCCCACCCCGGCAAAGCCAGTCTCTGGTCAGGTAAATTTGCTGTCAAAATAGCCTTGTCTTATCCAGAAGCGGTAAAATATTTTCCACCCACCAAGACTGCCGTTACCGGTAACCCCATTCGGCAAGAAATATTGCACCCCGTAAAAGAAGGGGCACACGCCTTTTTAGAATTAGACAAGAATATACCCATTATTTTAATATTAGGTGGCTCATCTGGAGCTCAAAATATAAATGAGGTTATACTAAAAAGTTTACCCACTTTGTTGGATAAGTATCAAATCATACACCAGACAGGAGAGGCAAATTTTAACGAAATAAAGAATCGCAGCCGAGTTATAATAAACGAAGAAGAAAAATTAAAACGCTATAAACCTTTTGCCTATTTAGATGATTTATCCCTCAGAATGGCGGCTGGGGCCACCAGTCTTATTATCAGCCGAGCCGGTTCTGCTATTTTTGAAATAGCTTACTGGGAAGTTCCTTCAATCATTATCCCTATCC
>JBJHBV010000036.1:0-3965 GCA_050485705.1 Candidatus Vogelbacteria bacterium | reverse complement strand
CCCTATTCCAGAAGATGTCAGCCACGATCAAAGAACAAACGCTTTCACTTATGCCCGATCCGGCAGTGCCGTGGTAATAGAAGAAAATAATCTTTCTCCATCAATTTTAATTTCAGAAATCAACAGATTGTTTGAAAACAAAGAATTAATGGCCACCATGCGTCAAGCAACAAAAACTTTTGCTAAACCGGGAGCAGGGAGAGTCATAGCTGAAGAAATAGTTAATCTTGCTTTGAGTCATGAAGAATAAAATAGTAACTCGTTTTGCCCCTAGCCCTACAGGCAACCTTCATATTGGCAGTGCCCGTACGGCTTTGTTTAATTATCTTTTTACAAAAAATTTAGGTGGTAAAATTATATTAAGAATAGACGACACTGACCAAGAAAGAAGCAAGGAAGAGTTCACGGTAAATATAAAAGAAGGATTATCTTGGCTTAATTTGGAATTTGATGAAATTTACAAACAATCAGAAAGGGGAGAGATCTATCAAAAATATATAAAAGAATTACTGCAAAAAAACTTGGCTTATATCAGCCAAGAAGAAAATGGGGAAATAATAAGATTCAAGAACCCCAATAAAAAAGTTCAGTTCAAAGATTTAATCAGAGGACTAATAATCTTTGATACTACAGAACTGGGCGATTTTGTTATTGCCAGAAACATAAAATCGCCCCTCTATCACTTGGCCTCAGTCATAGATGATAAAGAAATGGGCATTACTCATATTATTAGAGGAGAAGATCATATAGCCAATACCCCTAGACAAATATTACTGGCCGAAGCAATAGAAGCGATCCCGGTAGAATTTGCCCACATTCCTTTGATTTTAGCTCCGGATAGAAGCAAACTCTCAAAGCGCCATGGAGCAACAGCCGTTATTGACTATCAAAAAATGGGTTATCTACCTGAAGCCATAGTCAACTTTTTAACTCTTCTGGGTTGGTCTCCTCAAAAAAAATCTGATCACAACACCCAAACAAATGAGGAAATATTTTCCATAGAGAAATTAATAAATCTTTTTTCCTTGGAGGGTATTCAAAAAAGTCCGGCTATTTTTAACCAACAAAAATTAGATTGGATAAATAGCGAACATATTAAAAAATTGCCACATAATAAAAAAGTGGAATATGTGGAAATGTTTTTGGCAGATAGAACTAAAACTCTACCGGATTTCAATAAAAACAAACTCAAACCATTGGCTGACATCTTGACTGAACGAATTAATAATTTTAAAGAAATCACTGATTCTTCTCTAAACGGAGAGTTGGATTTTTTCTTTTCCAAGCCGATCATAGATAAAAAAATGTTAAAAAATACCGAATATCTTCCCGAAGTCTTAGAAATATTAAAATCATTATCAGCTAATGATTTTAATAAAGAAAAAATAAAAGAAGCCTTGTGGGACTTCGCCACAGAAAAGGGGAGAGGGGAAGTGTTGTGGCCCATGCGAGTAGCTCTAACCGGTAGAGAAAAATCGGCCGACCCATTTTCAGTAGCTGAAATCTTAGGTCAAAAAGAGACTCTGGAGAGATTGAAGGCTGTTATTTAATAATCTTTGGCATTATACCTTAATTATATTAAAATTAAGGAATGAACTTTAGTCACAAAACAAGCCTGATTATTAATGTCATTATTTTTACACTTATACTGACAACTGTTCTCAACAGTCAAACCACTGAAGCTTCACGGGTTGATGAATTACGTAGAGAAATAGCCAATCACAACAGTGAGATCAGTAACTTGGAAAGAGATATTCAAAGATATCAGAATCAGTTAACAGGAATACGCCAAGAGGCTAACACTCTGGAAAATGAAGTCCGACAAATAGACACCACCAGACAAAAATTAGCTACAGATATAACTCTAACCGAAAGAAGAATTAATACAGCTAACTTAAATTTGGAGAGAATCGCTCTGGAAATGGAAGAAAACCAAGCCAAAATAGAGACCAACAGAGAGACCATAAAAGAAACGATTAGAAAAATAAATTTTGCTGAAAACGCTAGTTTGGTGGAAATATTCTTGACCCATAATTCATTGTCTGATTTTCTGTCTGAAACTTCAGCTTTAGAACAATTACAACATCAAATTCAAGCTAATTTGATCACTTTGCGCCTAATACAAGACGAGCTGGATCAACAAGAAAGAGAAATAGAAGACACCAAAAGAGAGTTAACCGCTCTAATATTAAGACTTGATAATCAGAAACAAATTGCTGATGAACAAAGAAGGGAACAAAGCATTCTTCTGGCTTCCACTAGAAACGAAGAAGCTAATTATCAAACTTTATTAAATGAAAGATTGGCCAGAAAAAGACAACTGGAAGAAGAGATAAGAAGTATTGAGTCACAAATTCGTTTTCAATTGGATCCGGGGTCAATTCCTGATGCCGGAGGAGTCTTACGTTGGCCTTTAAACAATATAAGAATTACTCAGTATTTCGGTAATACTCCTTTTGCCACCCAAAACCCTCAGGTCTATAGCGGTAGAGGTCTCGGTGGTATAGATCTGGCCGCCAGTGTTGGAACTCCGGTTTTTTCTGCTGAATCTGGTCGCGTAATAGCGGTAGACAACACCGATAGAGTCTGCCCCGGAGCCTCTTATGGTATGTATTTACTAATCCAGCATGATAATGGTCTAAGTACTTTATATGCCCACTTATCAAGAGTAGCAGTCACAGAAGGGGAAAGGGTCAGTCGAGGTCAAGAAGTAGCCTATACCGGTAATACCGGCTATAGTACCGGACCTCATTTACACTTTGAAGTTTTAGTAAGTGAGGCGGTAAGAGTAACAGATGGTATAAATGAATTACGAAGTGCTTCTTGCCCAGGAGCGGTTTACCGAATACCTCTTTCCGGTTTTAATGGTAAACTTAATCCACTGTCATTTTTGCCTCCAGCCAGTTAAAATTAAATTATGAATCATCAATCTGGATTCCTAAAAATAATTCTAGCTATCATAATAATATTGATTGTTTTAGCGATATTAAACATTGATCTACGTCAAATAGTAGAATCTGAGGTTTTTCAATCTAATTTAGCGGTAGTTATTAAGTTTTTAACTGCTATCTGGGATCTCATCGTCACGATTTGGTATAATTATATTAAAGAACCAGCATATTATGTCTGGCAAAATATCATCAATCCTCTAATTGAAAAAGTAATTTCCCGAGAAGATCTATAACTAAAATATCTTTATTTTTAGCCATATTTCAGTAAACAAGATACACCTATTGACTTTTTTATGACCCTCATATATCATTATTGACGTTGCAGAAATAGTGTTATATAGTTTATCTGCAATATTGAAATAGACTTTATAGAGTGAAAACTAAGAATTCTTAGTTTTTTTATTGCCCGGACACCTTAAGATCCAGGCAAACTCAGCGGCTTATTTTACGCACCCTACAAATAGGCATGGCAAGCCTCATAACGTTTTCGAACTTTACTCCAACAGTTGCTATTGGACCAATACCGGAAGAAGTTGTAATAATACCTGAAACTGAGATAGTTAGGGAACTAAGTATCCCGGAATTCATCGAGCTGGAAAGTCGTAAGGCTGGAATAGATCCCAACCTCGCGACTAAAATCGCTTTTTGTGAAAGTACTCATCGTCAATTTAAAGAAGGAACGGACATACCTCTAAGAGGTATAGTTAACTCCAGAGACGTAGGAGTCTTCCAGATAAACGAAAGATTCCATCTACAAAAAAGTCAGGATTTAGGTTTTGACATTTACACTTTAGAAGGTAATGTTGGTTACGCATTATGGCTATTGGGACAAGAAGGTTCCAGACACTGGAACGCCAGTAGACCTTGTTGGGGAAGAGTTATCGAAAACGCCTAAATAGTTTTGACTCCGTATCTGCCAAAAGTTTAATCAAGCTTAGGGGAATGGAGATCATCAAATAAACAGACCGGCCTAGTTGCCGGTCTGTTTATTTATTTAGCTTGATATTTTAATAT
>JBJHBV010000035.1:0-6946 GCA_050485705.1 Candidatus Vogelbacteria bacterium | reverse complement strand
GTATTAATATGGTTGGTGGTACTGCTCTGGTTGCTGAGAGTGGATTAGGTGGGGTGGTCGGAGAACTTGAAGTGCCACAAAACGGCCAAATTGCGGTTTATGTGGTTAAGGAGGGTGATTCTTTGTCTCAGATTGCTGAGATGTTTGGAGTTTCACCCAATACTATCAGGTGGGCCAATGATATTGGTAGAAATGACACTATTAGGGTTGGTCAGGTTTTGGTCATTTTACCTGTTTCCGGAGTACGTTATACAGCTAAAGAGGGAGATACCTTAGAAAAAATAGCCTCAGAATTTAAAGGAGATCTTTCGGAAATTGCTTTATTTAATGGTTTAGATCCTAATGATAGACTTTCAGCCGGGGCGGAAATCATTATACCCAGGGGTGAGGTGGCCCCTCCTCCTGCCCCGGCCCGTTCTTCTGGTGGTGGTACTCGTGTAGCCAGTGGTGGTTCTCAAACTGATCCGGCGGGATACTATATTAGACCTATTAAGGGCGGTATTAGGACTCAAGGTCTTCATGGTTATAATGCTGTTGATCTAGCTAGTTATGAAGGGGCTGAGGTTTATGCCTCGGCTGGTGGCCGGGTAATAGTCAACCGTCCTAGTGGTTGGAATGGTGGTTATGGTAATTATATTGTTATTGAGCACGATAATGGAACCCAGACTCTTTATTCTCATTTAAGCCGAAACTTGGTTAGTCAGGGACAGTGGGTAGAGCAAGGACAGGTTATTGGTTTATTGGGTAATACTGGTCTATCAACCGGGCCCCATCTTCACTTTGAGATTAGGGGCGGCCCGACCAATCCTTTCTAATTTTTAGTTCTAGATAATACCCTTTGCGGTATACCCAGCTCCTATAGAGGAGCTGGGTTTAGTTTTGGCTTGTGTTATAATTTGCAAGACAATGTTTGAGTTTTTTAAAAAAAATAAAAATACTAAGAAAATAGTTAACAAACCGGAAATAAACCTTCCGATTGATCCGTTGACTGTAACCGAACTTGATGAAGCTATCCATAAGAGGATGTCTTTGATCCAGGGTGAGTTTACTGCCGGTTTTGACTTTATAAAACAACACCCTAAAAGCGTTACCTTTTTTGGGGGAGCCAGGTTTGATGAATCAAACCCTTTTTATCAAAAAGCGGTTGATCTGGCTTTTCTCTTGGCTAAGGAGAAGTATACTGTGGTGACCGGTGGCGGACCCGGAATCATGGAGGCTGGTAATAAGGGGGCTTATAAGGCTGGAGGACATTCTCTCGGTTTAACCATAGAGCTACCCCATGAACAAGTTACTAATCAATATGTGACTGACCATGTCGGTTTTAATTACTTCTTTATTCGTAAGGTTTGTTTGACTTTTTCGGCTGAGGCTTTTGTCTACTTCCCGGGAGGTTTTGGCACCTTAGATGAATTTTTTGAGATTATGACTTTAGTTCAGACAAAAAAAATACCCAGAGTCCCGATTATTTTAGTTGGTCTTGACTATTGGAAACCGCTACTTGAGTTTTTGAAAAACAAATTACTTGATGATCATAAGACAATTTCACCGGAAGATTTGAATTTGTGTATTGTGATGGATAATCTTGAAGATATAGTGGCTTTGATCAAAGAGAATCCGGTCCGAATAGGCTAATATTCTTGTTTTGGTCGGTATTGTAAAGCCTCTAAGATATGCTCTTTTTCTATTTGATCTGATAAATCCAAATCAGCTATGGTACGAGCGGTTTTAATAACTCGATGATAGGCTCTGGCCGATAATCTTAAATTTTCTGATGCTTGATTTAGTATTTGTTGCTCCCCTTTTCCTAATGGGGCAAATTTTTCAATTTCTTTTACCCCCATTTCATTATTGGTTTTTATTTCAAGGTTAATAAATCTTTTGGCTTGTCTTTGTCTGGCTTTGATGACTCTTTCTCTGATTTTTTTAGATGATTCACCTTTTTTCTTGTTTGATAAATCATCTGGTTTGACTTGTGGTACGGTCAGCCAAATATCAATCCTGTCAATAATGGGGCCTGATAGTTTTCTATTATATTGATGAATTTGGTTGGGGGTGCAATTGCAATCTTTGACTTCTGAGTTTTTGTATCCACAAGGACAAGGGTTCATGGCCGCTATCAGTAAGAAATTAGCTGGAAAAATAACTGATTGATTGGCTCTGGAAATATTTATTATTCTGTTTTCTAAGGGTTGGCGAAGGGCTTCTATGACTTTTTTATCAAACTCAGTAAACTCATCAAGAAACAGGACCCCTTTATTGGCTAGAGTTATTTCTCCCGGTTTGGGCCAGCTACCACCACCCACCAAGGAGACATGGCTGGCGGTATGGTGAGGGCTGCGAAAAGGTCTTTCAATGATTGGTTCGTTTATTATTTTAACCGCAGAATGAATACCGGTAACTTCTATAATTTCTTTAAAATCAAGCGGAGGTAATATGGTTACTAAAGCTTTGGCCAGCATGGTTTTTCCGGTACCGGGTGGACCACTCATGGCTAGATTGTGCCCACCGGCAGCAGCTATCTCTAATCCTCTTTTGGCACTTTCTTGACCTCTGATATCTTCAAAGTCATCTTTTGTTTCTATTTTATAATCATAATTAATTTTGATTTTTTCTGCCGGTGTAATTGTTTTTATTTCTGTGCCAATCTCGCTTTCTTTAGATGGAGATAGGTGATTAATTACTTGTTTTAAATTTTTACAAGGGTAAATAGTTACTCCTTCTATCAAGCTTGCTTCTTTGGAATTTTTTGCAGGAACAAAAATTTCCAAAAAACCTTTTTCTTTTGCTTTTTTCACCAGTAATAAAACTCCGGGTATGGGGCGAATATCTCCGTTTAAAGACAATTCTCCTAAAAATATTTTTTTGTCAGAGTTAAAATCTATATCTTTGTTTGCTTTTAGACAAGCTAAAGAAATTGCCAGATCAAAATTAGTCCCCTGTTTTTTAATATTTCCCGGGGCCAGAGAAACTATAACTTTTTTATTGCTTCTTCCGGGAGATTTAAAACCAGAATTTTTTATAGCTGCGTTTATTCTGTCTTTAGCCTCTTCTACGGCTTTGTCTGGTAGTCCGACTATGGAGAAATTATGTAGGCCCTTTGATATATCAACTTCTATATCAATAATATCGGCTTCTAGGCCGATATTTTGTGCGGTATAAACTACAGCGGGCATAGTTTTATTTAGTCTATAATTGGTGGAAGTTGATCATTGATATGGGATTTGCAGGTTCTGGCAGCCGGATTGGCTTCTAGTCTGTCTTCTTCTATTTTCTCTCCACTAATTTCACATAAACCATATTTGTCCTCATCTATTTTTTTTAAAGCGTGGTTTACTTCCCTCAATCTTTCTCTAAGAGTTGCTTTGGCTGCTTCTCTTTCTTCCAGATCTTCCATTCTGTCGGCCATTTCATCGTGGGTTTCTATTTGTTCCTCTCTGTCTGATGGGGTGGAATCCCACTTATCATTTATTTCTCTATTTTTCACACCAACAGAATTAAGCTCCTCTACCAAAGTACTTTTTTCCTCCTCTAGTTTTTGTCTGTAATAATTAATATCCATTAGTTAATTATATCAGTAAATGAGTCTAAAAAACAACTATTTTTATCTTTTGATGTTATTTTAAGGGCTTATTCTGGTGAGGCTCATTATTCTATTCAAAGATTCAATATTGTTGGTTATCAAAAGGGTGTTGGGGTCCAAAAAGGTGTACAGGGCCACTATCTCACCTTCCGAATTTAAGCTTACTCTGATATCAAGATTTTGGATTAATCTGTCCGAAAATCCCCCGGTTAAATTAGTTGGTTTATATACAGATAGTATTTGTTCAATGATTTCCCTCTCTTGTCGTAATAGGCTGTCAAAAGTGTTAGTAAAAGAATTTGTGGTTAAAATCACAAAAGGACTAACGGGTTCAGAATGATAAAGGCCAAACATATAGCGGTCGGTTAAAAAGTGAGTGAATTCTGGGGGGAGAGAAACTTCAATTGCCTGCCAAAATTCTTCCAGACTGGCTACCCGATAAATATCCTCATCTGTTTTAGTAAAGTATAAATAGGAAATTGTATTTGGTAATTGAGTGGTGTTTATAATTTCTAAGAATTTAGATTTAGTTTCTTCATTTATTGGAATCTCTATTGCTCGTTCTGCACTGACAATCGGCGGTATTGGCTCCAGACTTCCCGGTCTGTTGTTATTTACAATTATCCAGGCACCATAAACTAAACCTAAGCCGGAAATTATCATTATTAAACCAAGGCTAAGGGTCAGTATTTTGTTGGTTTTTTTGGGAGTTGGGGGGTTGGACTGCACCTTTTGTTGTTTAAGGGCTATATCGGCCATGGTTAGAGAGTCATCTTTGACTGTGTTTGCTGTATCTGTTTTTAAGGTGTGATATGTGGGTACTTCTGTTTCACTTTTTTCAGTAATATTTCTGATAGCTTCGTTTGTCTGTTCTAGGGTCTTGAGGTACTTTTCTTGGTTGGAGATTTTTTTGTTTTCTACTGTTTGCTTCTCAGCCTCTGTTTGTTTTTGCTTTAATAAATCTCTTTTTCTTTTTTCTTCTCTTAGTTCAGCCAGTTTCGCTTTAGCTAGTTCTTGTTCTCTTTTCTCTCTTTCTTCCTTTTCTCTGACTTCTTTTTGTTCTGGAGTCTGCATTGCTCTTTGAGCCTCAATCCTTCTTTTTTCCAATTCTTTTTGGGAAAGAGCCTGTTTTTCTTTTTGTTCAGGGGTTCTCATTGCTTCAGCCGCTAGAGATTTTTTTATTTCCAGGGCTGGGTCTTTTATATTTAAATCTTCTCTGTATTCTCTGTTTTGCGGGTGATTACGACCCATTGCTTCTCTGGCTTCCTGTAATTTTTTTGCAACATCTTCTTTGTTCATTTGTTTTTGTTACTTATTTTAGCCAGGGATATTTTTTCTTCATTTTTGCCAATTCTTCCGGATTTATGTTTCCGGCGGTAGACATTTTTTCCATATCGCTTCTAAGAGTTCTCATTGAGGGTATGTTGTTGGATTGTCCAGATTCTACCGATACCTGTTCATTTTCATTGTCGTTTAAAATTTGGGTTTGGATGCGAGAGGCGGTTTTAGGTGGGCTGATCGGTGTTTTGTCTTCAATTACGGGTTTTGGTTTACTTAAAGATGGCGGAGCTTCTTCTTGCCTTCTTCTGTCTTCCAATTGCCGTCGAGCTTCTTCTTGCCTTTTAATCTCCATTGCCGCTCTTTTCTTTTGCTCTTCTTGAATCTTGGCTAGTCTATCTTCTTCCGCCTTCTTCTTCTGAAGTTCGTCCTGTTTCTTTCTTTCTTCTTCTTCCGCCTTCTTCTTCTGAAGTTCTTCCTGTTTCTTTCTTTCTTCTTCTTCCGCCTTTCTTTTTTCCAATTCTTCTCGGCGTCTTTTTTCCTCTTCTTCTAATTTGGCTAGTTCTTGTCTCTTCTTTTCTTCTTCTATTTTTTGGTCTTCTATGGTTAAGCCAATTAGATTCTTTTCTAATTGTTCTTTTTCTTTGTTTAGTTTATCTTCTTGGTCTAATAGATTTTGATAGGCAGAGGTGTTTTCTTTTATTTGGATATCTATTTTTTCCAGCCTTTCTTCTAATTCCCACTTTCTTTTTTCAATTTCCCTTCTTTTGTCTTGAATTTCCCATCTCTTTTTTTCTATTAATCTTCTATCTTCCGGGATGGGGGTGGTTCTTTCTTCTGCTTCCACCTTAGCTTCTTCCAGCTCTATTTTTTCTTCCTCATCAATTATGGGGTCTATTAGTTTTTTTAGGTCTGACTTTTTACTATCTAAGGCTACCCAATTTATTTCCAGGGTTTCTTTTTCAGCTGAAATTTTGGTTAGTTGAGAGTCTATTTCTTTTTGCTTGGTCTTTATTTCTTTCTCTTTCTCTTCTTTTTGTCTTTCATAGGTTCTTTCCGGTCCCTCCATCGCTTTTTTAGCTTCTTCTATTCTTTTTCTGATATCATCCAGGTCCTCTTCTTCTTTGGTGATAGTCTGTTGATTAGATCCCTGAAGAGCCTGTTCGTCCGCTTGATCAGGTGTCTTTTCTTTACCCTCTTTTTCGTCTAAAGAAACAACCGGACTTTGGATGTCGGTGTCGTTACTATTTGTATTAGTTTTATCAGTATTAATATCTAAAACAGCCGGATCTAAATTTTTATCCTCATCAGTCATTGCTGTTTATTATAAACGCAAAATTTCATTCAGACTAGTTTCTTTTTAACACTAGATTATTTTTGCTTGAAAAAGTCAGCCCGGGCTTGTTTGATGGAGAGATTTATTCTTCCTTTGTCGTCTATTTCTTTTATGATTACCGGTACTTTATCCCCTTCTTTTACGAAATCAGTCACTTTTTCTACCCTAAAGGGGGCAAACTCCGAGACATGAACCAAACCCTCTTTATCTCTACCGATACGAACAAAGGCCCCAAAGTCCATTAAGCGGGTCACTTCGCCGGTAAATTTGTCCCCCGTTTTATATTCCCTGGTGATATCTTCTATGGTTGACCTTGCTTCTTTGGCCCCCTCTATATTTCCGGTGATGTATACAGTTCCATCGTCCTCTATTTCTATTTCCGCTCCAGTGTCGGCGGTGATTTGTTGAATAACTTTACCGCCCGGACCGATAACCGCTCCTATTTTTTCAATCGGTATTTTAATTTGGATTATTTTAGGAGCTGATTCTTTAATCTCTGTCCTTGGTTGGGAAATTGCCTGAGTGATAACATCTATAATTTGTAAACGAGCTTTTTTGGCTCCGGTCATAGCTTCAATTAAAATAGGAACAGGAATACCATCTATTTTTATGTCTAACTGAATCCCGGTAATACCTTCTGTGGTTCCGGCAATTTTGAAATCCATATCACCAAAATGATCTTCCGGACCCTGTATGTCCGTCAAGATTTTGTAATCCCCGACTTCATTTATCATTAGGCCCATGGCTATGCC
>JBJHBV010000034.1:0-6960 GCA_050485705.1 Candidatus Vogelbacteria bacterium | reverse complement strand
TTTAAATACTGACTTGAACCATTAATTGGTCGGTCAAAAAATCCCCCAAAAAAAGAAAGCACTCCGGCATAAGCTGGAGTGATAATGACTAGAGGTAAAACAAGAATAGAAAGAAAAACAAACTTTCTTGAAAAAAGCTTGGAAAATAAAGATATTTTATCTGAGATCTCTGTTTTATTGACCTCAGAGTCTTGTGGGGTAAGTAAAATAAGCCTATTTTTAACTTGTAATCACACCACCAACAGATATTCTGTCAACCTAAAGATATTCTGAAAACGGATATCAAGTACAAGAAATATTATAGACCACCCTCACAATTAAGCAAGACCAAGAGTAAAATTTGTGGATAGTTAAAATCTAAGCCTATGAAGTATATCTCTTTCTACCTCATTAAGATCTTTACCGTAAGTCAGGCGTGAAAGTTCCTTCAAATTGTCGCGCACCTCGGCAGAACCAATATTTAAAGGCAGTGTTTTAATATTGAAAGGCATAACCGGCTCACCATTAACCAAAAGTTTCAAAAAAGCATTTTGATTTTCCACCGACATTAAATCTTTTTCTGAGAAAGTGGGTCCGAAGTGCTTAACCAAAAACTCAGCATCTTGAGGTCCAACCCGAAAAGAGCTCATAGAACCGACATTACCAAAAACAGAATCTTTGATCGGGTCAGTTAGTTGGCCAATAAACTGATGAGCTAAAGTTAGGTTCAATTTATACTTTCTAGCCTCCGAAAGAATTACACCAATAGAATCAGTGGTAAAATTTTGAAACTCATCTATATACAAATAAAAATCTCTTCTTTCTTCTTCTTCCATATCGTCTCGCGACAAAGCAGCCAACAACAAACGCCCGGTAATAATCATTCCTATTAATCCGGCATTAATGTCTCCGATTTTTCCTTTTGCCAAATTAACCAACAAAATTTTACCCTCATCCATAACTTGGCGAAAATTAAAACTTGATTCTGTCTGCCCAATAATCGGTCTCATATAATCATTAGCTACAAAGTTACCGAACTTAGAAGTAATATAAGGTGTGATGTTGGCCAAGCCCTGCTCACCGGTAGTTTTAGAAGCTTCTTTTTGCCAAAAATCAATCACCGCCGGATTATTAATACGAGATAATTTTCGTTCCCTAAAAGCAGGATCAGTAAAAATTCTTGGCACCTCCATCAGAGTAGCCGGATCATTTTTAGCATCTTCCATCAAAAGCAGGAGAGCATTTCTCATATATTGCTCAAACATCGGCCCCATAGTCTCTTTATCAAAAAGACGATTAAAGATTGATTGAATTTCATTAACAATAAAAGTCTTTTCCTGTGGTCTGGAAAAATTATATTCCAACATATTCAAACCCAAAGGCCGAGAAATGTCTCCGGGATCAAAAACAATGATATCTTGAAATCGATCAGCCGGCACAAGTGATAATGTTTTGTTAATCAAGTCTCCGTGAGGATCAATAATACATAAGCCTCGACCAGCTTCCATATCTTGCTTGGCCATATTTAACATCAAATAAGACTTACCGGTTCCGGTTTGACCAATAATATAAAAGTGTCGACGCCTATCGTTCTCAGCCATCTTGACCAACTTATGCTCACCTCGAAAAATACTTTCCCCCAACACCACACCTTCTTCCGGCAATTCAGATGGCGGGGTCGCTTCTTTAGTATTCAACCATTTGATTCTCGGAACATCAGTACTGAAAGTAGGTAAGTGAAAAAAACTAGCCAACTCCTCAGCATTCAATAAAACACTTTGTTCTTTTCTAAATTCCCTAAAAACATAATCCTTAATCAACCTTCTTTTTCTTTTATGTTTTGGTTTGACTATTTTTAAACTATTGCGCAAAGGAGAAGTAAACTGAGTTAAAGATCCGGCAATAGACATCAAGAGATCCTCTGCTTGATCAATAGAAGAGGAGGAAGTAACAATCCTGATATTGGCTTCATAAAGAGTTTTGGATACTTTCAACTGCAATGCTTTAATGGCTTCTTCATCTATATTTTTTTCTGTTGCTTTTTTATTTTGGCCAAAAAAACTATTAAAAACATCTTTCCAGTCTGAACTGTTTAAGCTGGATAATTTTTCACCCCGTTTCAACATTTCCAAAGAAGAAGTAATTTGTTTTTTTGTTTCATTTCCAGCTGGCCTCAAGACAACCTGCAAGCAGGCTCCATCTCCAACTTCTTGCAACTTAGACAGAGTACTGACCACCGGAGCAAAAATATCTGCTTCAGCTTCTCTATAAGTTCTAAACGGTAATATTTTTATTTCAGCCGGCTTGGCATAAGCCACACTGACAAAATCATTCTTGGAAAAAATAGAATAATCTTTTGAAATTTCCACACTAGCTCTTGGAAAAAATCCCTGGATTTGTCTGGTGATGAAATCAATGGATTTTCTAGGTACGGCACAATAAAAAAATATGTCACCTCCATGATGATGAACTGCCACCTCAAAAGTAAAAGGTTGTTTAATTGATATCAAAGAAGCAAATAATTGCTCCGATAAATTTATCTGAGATATAAGGTCTTCTTTACCGGATTCATCTCTCGGAATTTTAATAAGGAGAGTTTTGAGATTTAAAGAGTCTAATCTCTTGCCAAACCAAAAAAAGTAAACAACAAAAAAAATAATAAAAAGAAGCAAAAAAGAAACAATAAAAATTTCAATCATTTTACAATACCTCTTTTAACCAATTCCTCATAAAGATAATCCACCAAAAAATCATGAAAGGCATCTACAATGTGTGCCGGCTGATTAACAATTTTTCTAACCGCATTTTTAATACCACTGTTTCGCATAACCTCCACAAAGCCTTCAACCTGTTTCTTATCTTCTTCATCCAGTACCACACCCCCATCATCTCTTGTCGTTTTTTGTTTTGAGAGACCATGATCTTCAAGAGAAGACTTGATGGTGTCTTTAACTGTTTCTTCCGTTTCACTGACAACCCCCTCCATAGTCTCCAGCTCTCTCCTTCGACTCTCAATCCGACTCTCAAGCTCGGCAATCTCAGATTCTAAATCGCTGGTTTTATCAATAGATGAAAAATTTTCTGTCATACATAAATTATAACCGAAAGGTTAATTGACTACAAAGAAACTCCGGCTGATCAATTATGCTATAGTGACAAAATGAAATTTTTAGAAGGATTAAATGATAAACAAAAAGAAGCCGCCACTCACACCAAAGGACCCCTATTAATCATAGCTGGGGCCGGGGCCGGCAAAACCAAAACCATAATTGCCAGGATAAATTATCTAATTGCCCAAGGTCATGATCCAAAAAAAATATTGGCCGTAACTTTCACCAACAAGGCGGGACAAGAAATGAGAGACCGACTAAACATAAATGAAAACACCAGCCCTTGGTCTAACAAAGACGACAACCCCTTTGTCAGCACGTTTCACACTTTGGGAGTTTTCATTCTGAAAAATCATGCGGATAAATTAAATTACAAAAAACATTTCAGTATTCTAGACAGAGATGACTCTTTAAAAAAAATAAAAGAAGCAATGATCAAATCTGGGGTTGATCCCAAACAATTTGAACCCAAAAAAATTCTCTCAACCATTTCCGCTTACAAAGGCCAAGGTTTGTCAGCTCAAGATTTAACAAATTCCGGAGAAAACGAATTCAGAAAACAAATCATTAGTCGAGTTTGGCAACATTACCAAAATATTCTCTTTGAGAATAATGCTTTTGATTTTGATGACTTACTTTTGAAACCGGTCGATTTGTTTCACCGTTACCCATTGATATTGAAAGAATATCAAGATCGCTGGCAATATATACACATAGATGAATATCAAGACACTAATCATGTTCAATATCGTCTTGCAAAAATGCTGGCCCAAAATCACAAAAATATTTGTGTGGTTGGAGACATAGATCAATCTATTTACAGTTGGAGGGGGGCTGACTATACAAACATCTTAAACTTTGAAAAAGATTACCCGGAAAGCAAGACTGTTCTATTGGAAGAAAACTATCGTTCAACCGAAAACATTCTTAAGGCCGCCAATCAAATTATTCAAAAAAATAAAAATCGCCGAGAGAAAAATTTGTTTACCAACAATGGGAGTGGGGAACCTTTAAAAATTTATGTATCCGGAGACGAAACAGAAGAAGCTGAATTTATCGCCACCACTGCCAAAAATTTAATTGCCGGTGGTTCAAACCCTGGAAGCATGGCCGTTCTCTATAGAGCCAATTTTCAATCCAGAATCTTAGAAGAAGCCTTCTTGAAACTTAATGTGCCCTATCAAGTCTTAGGTATAAGATTTTTTGAACGGAAAGAAATCAAAGATGTTTTAGCCTATCTTAAAACCTCTCTCAACAGACAAGACTTGATGAGTTTTACCAGAATTGTTAACACCCCCAAAAGAGGTATTGGAAAAGTTACTCTGGCAAAAATTGTCTCAGGGCAAGAAGAAAAGTTACCGCAAAAAATGCAACAAAAAATAAAGAGTCTAAACAACTTACTAAACGACATAAAAACAAAAATAGAAACCAACAACCAACCAACTTCCAATATTGTAAAATACACCATAGAGGCGTCCGGCATGTGGTCAGAATACAAACAAGAGGGAACAGAAGAAGCACTGGAAAGATTAGAGAACTTAAAAGAGCTTGTTACCTTAGCTACAAAGTATGATCACCTTTCAGGTGGTGAAGGAATAAGCGAACTGCTGACCGAAAGCTCCCTGGTCTCAGACCAAGACAACATAGAAGAAAAAAAATCAGCCGTTCGACTAATGACGGTTCATGCTTCCAAGGGTCTAGAATTTGATACGGTTTTTATAAGCGGACTGGAAGAAAAACTCTTTCCACATGAGCCGGCCTTTGCCACTGAAGACAGAGACGAAGAGGAAGAGAGAAGATTATTTTATGTCGCCCTAACCAGAGCTCGTAAAAAACTTTTCTTGTCTTATGCCCAAACCAGAAAAATCTATGGCACCACTCAAATTAATTTGCCGTCTGAATTTTTATTAGACTTAAGTGATGAGTATACTGAAACAATCAATCGTGAAACTTTTTTTCAAGATGATTTAACTTATGACTATGATTAAAAAACATTTAGGCCAAAATTGGCTCCACAAAAAAGAACCTCTGGAAAAAATAGTCCGAGCCGGAGAGATCAAGCAAGGAGAGACGGTCATAGAGATTGGACCCGGAACAGGCTACTTAACCAAAGAATTGTTAGAAGCAAGTGCCCGTGTTTTAGCTATAGAAAAAGACACAGAATTAATAGAAAAATTAACTGAAAAATTTTCCAAAGAGATAAAACAAAAAAAACTTACAATTATTAGTGATGACATTCTAAAAACAGATCTGGATAAAATCTCCGGCTCTCAATACAAAGTGATTGCCAATATTCCATACAATATTACCGGAGCAATCTTAGAAAAAATTTGGCAAACAAAAAAATTACCTCAACTGGTGGTCATCTTAATGCAAAAAGAAGTGGCTGAAAGAATTGTCGCTAAAGATAAAAAAGAAAGTATTCTGTCACTGTCTATCAAAGCTTATGGTAAACCCAAAATTGCAGGGCAAGTAAAAAGGGGCAACTTCTTTCCTGTCCCCAAAGTAGACTCGGCTATTCTAAAGGTGGAAGATATCAACCGAGATTTTTTTAAAGAATTTTCAGAATCAGAATTTTTTACTGTCATCAAGAAAGGTTTTGGACAAAAAAGAAAACAATTAAAAAACAACTTGAATCTATCCAAAGAAATTTTAAATAGATGTAATTTATCAGAAAATATTCGGGCTGAAGATCTAACCTTGTCTAATTGGAAAGATTTGATTATTAATATAAAAAATGATTAAAAACATCATCATAACTATTATTGTCGCCATAGTTGTAATAAGTTTTTATATATTATTCCCCGCAAACATCAAACTCCAGACAGAAACAAACGAAGCCATTACTATATTTATCAACGATCAAGAATTTAGAGCTGAAATAGCCGACACTGATGAAAAAAGGGTTCTCGGCCTATCAGGCAGAGAAAACTTACCGGAAGACTCGGGCTTGTTATTTATTTTTCCGACCTCTGATTATTACCCTTTTTGGATGAAAGACATGAACTTCCCCATAGATATTCTATGGATTGATGAAAACTGGACTATAGTAGACATTACTGAAAATGTTCAACCCGAGAGCTACCCCCAAACCTTCAGACCCCAAACCCCAGCCAAATATGTCCTGGAAATAAACGCAGGTTTGAGTAAGGATTTAAATATAAAAAGAGGAGACAAAATTAGATTTTAGACTACATTGAGGTACCCACCATTTGTATCAGCGGGGCCGGTATCGCTATTGGAGGCAAAATACTCATAACACAAACATCTGCCCCGATTGTTCTACCTAAAATATTCGGTCCTGGTCTAAATATTTGACCGTATTTATAAAGCGTACTGACCCCCGGGCGAAATATAAGCTGGGGCGGACCGGCCACCGGAATGATAGTAACCAAAAAATTACCGGAAAAAGGACAAGGTATGGAAGCTACTATTCTACCCCCAAAAGGCATCTGTGCTTTAGCCTGATAAGTAGGCATAAAAAGCAAAAATAATATAAACAATAAAAAAATAACTTTAGTTTTCATTTATTTCAAAATCAAATCAAATTGCAAATCTTCACTTAAACCGTTTTCATTTTCAACATAAATCCACAAAGGTATAGTCATATACTCTACTCCCGACTGAGAAAAATCAACCCCGAAGGTGTTTGTTACTTCAAAAGTTAGAGTCTGACCATCAGAAGAAGGTACCCCCTTGATAACTCTATTCCCCGCAAAAATATCATTACCTGACATAGAAAAATTCTCCCCCTGAATAGTAACCATAGTACCGAAACCACCACTGGAAGGAGATAAGGCTGACAGAGAAGGTTTTAAGGGAGTGAGATTGGTTTGCCCTGAAAGTCCGTCTTGAACTTCTGGTATTACCC
>JBJHBV010000033.1:0-7069 GCA_050485705.1 Candidatus Vogelbacteria bacterium | reverse complement strand
TAATAAACCAGAGAAAAAGACCATGGTTTTTCGGCCAGCTTTTTATAAAAATCAGGTCCGTAAATACTCTTTTTTATTTGTTGAAACATATATCTTCTTAATTTTAAACAGATAAATCACGTAAAGCTCTGACTCTCTCTTCCACTGGCGGATGAGTCATAAACAACTTATGCATACCCCGACTGCGACCAGCTCCAAAAGGACTGGCGATATAAAGATGAGCTGTGGCATTACTAGCTCGCTTCACTTGTCCACCATAACTGGATATTTTTTCCAACGCTGAAGCTAATCCCTCCGGATAACGAGTCAGTAGTGCTCCGGTGGCGTCAGCCAAAAACTCTCTTTTTCTAGAGATGGCCAATTGAATAATCATACCCACAATTGGCGCTAAAATAGCTAAAACAATTCCTAAAATAACCAAACCAAGCTGTAAAGCTCCCCCCCGATCATTGCGACTACCTCCAAAAAAGCTAAATCTAATAAAGAAATCAGACAAAAGAGCAATAAAACCAACCAAGACTACCACAACAGTAGAAACCAAAATGTCTCTATTACCAATATGAGCCAGCTCGTGTGCCGCCACCCCCTCTATCTCACTTCGGTCAAGCATGGATAAGAGTCCGGTGGTAAAAGCTACCGCCGCATTCTCTTTGTTACGCCCAGTAGCAAAAGCATTGGGGGCTGGATCGTTAATAATATAGATTTTAGGAACAGGTAAGCCGGCAGTAATAGATAGATTTTCAACTATGTTATATAGTTCTCGATGACTTTCTCTAGAGATCGGCTTGGCCCCCGAAATCGCCAAGGCTATTTTATCGGAATACCAAAAGCTGATAAAATTCATCACCAAACTAAAGATAACTGCCACATACAAAAAAACAGGACTATCAAGAACAAAAGCAAAAAACCAACCCAAAGCGATTATCAAGACCAAAAAAATCGTAAACAACAGCCATGTCTCTCGGACATTTTTTGATTGTTGTGTATAAAGAGTAGCCATAATCGGAGATTATATCACAAAAATTAGAACTTCACTTCTACCGGTTCTTTAATAGCCGGACTTTCTACTTCAAAGAATTCTCGTTTTTGAAAATTAAACATTCCGGTAATCAAATTATAAGGAAAAGACTCCACCATGATATTCAAGTCTCTAACATTACCATTATAAAATCTCCTGGAAGCTTGAATTTTGTTTTCAGTGTCAGACAGCTCTCGTTGTAATTCCAAAAAATTCTGATTAGCTTTCAAATCAGGATAAGCTTCGGCTACCGCAAAAAGAGATTTTAAAGCGCCGGCAAGCATATTATCTGCCTGATTGTGATCACCGACACTCTGAGCGTTCAAAGCATTGGCTCGGGCTTGAGTGACACGATCAAAAGTTTCCTTTTCATGAGAGGCATAACCCTTAACAGTGTTTACCAAATTGGGAATAAGATCATAGCGGCGCTTAAGTTGAACATCAATATCCGCCCAAGCTTCTTTGGCTCGGTTAACCAAGCGAACAAATTTATTGTAAGCAAAAATCAACCACAAAATAACCAAAACCAACAACCCTAAAATAATATATAGTACGTTCATATTAAAATTGAAATTTAGTAATCAGCCAGATAAAATCTAAACTGGCACAAATCTATTATAACACAAAACATCCCCGCAAGGGGATGTTTTACACTTCTTTAAATCGTAGCTTTAGTAACCCATACCCGGCATACCTCCCCCCATAGCTCCCATTTCATCCCCCTCGTCTTTCTTCTTGGGCTCGTCAGTAATGGCCACCTCAGTAGTCAAAAGGATTCCAACAGCTGAGGCGGCTCTTTCCAAACCAGTCCTGGTGACCTTAACCGGATCAATAATACCAGCAACAAACATATCCTTTACAATCTTATCTGATCCGGCATCATAACCGCCATTACCTTTGTCTTCTCTGACTTTCTCAACAATCACCGAAGCATCATATTTACCGGCATTAATCACTATCTGGCGCAAAGGAGCTTCCAAGGCTCGCAGTAAAATTTGAACTCCAACCTGAAATTCGTGCTCTATATCAGGTGAAGGTGCTTTTAAATTTTTTCCGGCTACTTTGGTTCCGGCTTTTATCAAAGCCGTACCGCCACCAGGAACCACTCCTTCCTCTACCGCTGCCTTAGTAGCTTCTACCGCATCTTCAATCTTTAGCTTCTTATATTTCATCTCCGCTTCAGTCGCTGCTCCAACCTTTATCACAGCCACCCCTCCAGAAAGTTTACCTAGCCTTTCGGTTAATTTTTCTTTGTCATAACTGGAGTCTGTTTTTTCAATCTGGCTCTTGATTTGACCGACTCTTTTTTCAATTTCGGATTTTTTACCTTTTCCACCAACAATAGTAGTCATATCTTTAGTGGCTACAATTTTTCTGGCTCGACCCAACATCTCCAACTCTACATTTTCTAATTTCATTCCCAAATCTTCTGATACCACCTTACCGCCCGTCAAAACAGCAATATCTTCTAACATTTCTTTACGCCTATCACCAAAACCGGGAGCCTTGATGGCCAAAGTATGAAAAACACCTCGTATCTTGTTTACAACCAATGTAGCCAAAGCCTCTCCTTCCACATCTTCAGCAATCAAGACCAACTCCTTTTTACCGCTTTGAGCCATTTTTTCTAAAATAGGCACGATTTCTTTAACAGCCGAAATCTTTTTATCAACCAAAAGAATAAAAGCGTCTGAATATTCAGCTTCCATTCTCTCGGCATCAGTAATCATATAAGGTGACACGTACCCCTTATCAAATTGCATTCCTTCCACCACTTCGGATTCAACCGTAAAAGATTGAGATTCTTCTACTGTCACCACCCCGTCCTTACCTACTTTATCTATAGCATCGGCAATAATACCGCCAAATTCTTCTGATTCGGCAGAAATAGTAGCTACTTGCTTGATTTCATCTTTGCTTTTTATGGGCTTAGCCATTCCTTTCAAAGCTGAAACAACTTCAGAGGCCGCCTTTTCTATCCCCAGTCTAACCCCCATAGCATTAACCCCCAAGGAAGTACGCCTAAAACCCTCATCAGCAATAGCTTGGGTCAAAACTACAGCTGTTGTGGTGCCATCACCGGCATTGTCATTGGTTTTGTTGGCTACTTCTTTAATTATTTCAGCCCCTAGATTCTCCACCTTGTCAGATAATTCTATTTCTTTAGCGATAGATACTCCGTCATTGGTAATAGTTGGAGCACCATACCCTTTATCTAACACTACATTTCTGCCTCGAGGACCAATCGTTACTCGCACGGCATCAGCCACCTTATCTAAACCTCTTTTTAAAGCTTTACGAGCGGTCTCATCAAAAATTATTTGTTTTGCCATATTTTTATAGAAAAATTAATCTAAGACTGCTAATATTTGTGACTCACTAACAATAAGATATTCTTTATCCTCAATTTTTATCTCATCAGGACCATATTTGGAAAAAATAACCTTCTGACCCTTCTTCACCCTGAGAGGGATTACCTTACCCTGATCATCAATTCTACCCTCACCAACAGCGATCACTACTCCTTGTTCCGGTCTTTCTTTGTCAACTGTTTCCGGAATAATAATTCCTCCTTGAGTTTTGACATCGGCAGAAGATATCTCAATTAAAACCCTATCACCCAAAGGTTTTATTTTTGGCGCATTCTTCATAGTGAAAATAGATTAACAACTTATAAATAAGCCTCTTGGCATCGCTAATTATAATTGAGGGTTTAATGATGTCAAGAAAGATCACTATTGCAGAATTTTGATAACTTGCTATAATCTTTCGCATGGAAATTCTCGTTAATATCTGGCCTTGGATTCAAGTGGTTTTGTCCGTGGTTTTGGTAGTTCTTATCCTATTACAGAAAAGTGATGGTAGCTTAGGTTCGGCTTTCGGAGGAGGAGATTCCAGTGCCGGTTTCAATAAAAAAAGAGGTTTAGAGAAAACATTATTTAATGCCACCATCGTTTTGGCTGTAGTGTGGGTTTTGGCAGCTATTGTGGTTTTGTTTATCTAAAACTCGCCTTTTGATTTAATTAAAAAGTCAACTTAAATTATCGTCTTAGTAAAAATCTCTGTGATTGATTCAGATTCAGACAGTTTAAATATGCCATCTAAAAACGAAAGTCATGGGACTAATGTGACGTCTTTTAGATCCATCTTGAAGAAAGTTTGGAGTTCTTTTCAATTGAAAGAAAAAGTCGTCATGGCGGTTATGATTATTACAGGCTTGATTCTGATCTTGGGTGGAATTTGGGTTTATGGTCAAAGTAAAATGGTGACCGTGGCTTCATCCGGAGGGCGATTAACGGAAGGTGTTATCGGCTCCCCTCGTTTTATAAATCCCCTACTGGCCATTTCTGACACCGACAAAGATCTGACCTCACTGATATATTCAGGCTTAATGAGAATAGGTCCGGAAGGATCTCTAATTCCAGACCTGGCTGAAAGCTACAACATTTCTGATGACGGATTAACTTACACTTTCACTTTAAGGCCAGATTTGGTTTGGCATGATGGGAGAAAATTAACCGCACGTGATGTTGTCTTCACTATTTTAAGAGCCCAAGATGAAAATACTCGTAGCCACAAAAGAGCTATCTGGGATGGAGTGTCGGTGGAGCAATCCGGTGAAAGAACCATTGTCTTTCGTCTAGCCAGACCCTATGCTCCATTTTTGGAGAATATGACTATGGGTATTTTACCCACTCATCTCTGGACCAATACTGAACCGGAATCAATCACTTTTAGTGATCTAAACACCAGACCAGTCGGCTCAGGCCCCTACAAAATTCACAAAATAAAAAAAGATAAATCAGGCATTCCTGTTTATTATGACCTCAGAGCTTTCAAGGATTTTTCCTTAGGTGAGCCAATGATAAGAAATATCAGAATAAGATTTTACCCGAATGAAAATGAACTATTAAACGCTTTAAACAAAAGAAGGGTTGATTCCGCCCACTCTATTACCCCCAACAAAATACAAGATATAAATTTAAGACAAAAAACAATATTAACAGAACCACTGCCAAGAATATTTAGCGTTTTCTTTAACCAAAATCAAGCTGATATTTTTACCCGCAAAGAAGTGAGACAGGCTTTAGATTTAGCTATCCCCAGAGAAAAAATAGTGGAAGAAGTTTTAAAAGGCTATGGCCTACCTCTCAACACTCCCGTAATTACTGATCAAACATGGGAGCCAAGAGAAGACTCTTTACAAGAAGCAGAATCAATACTAACAGCAAACGGATGGAGAAAAAATGAAAACGGTCTGTTCTCAAGAACGTCTAACAATAATGAAATATTTCTTAGATTTGATTTGAATACAACGGATAACAACGAATTAAAAGAAATTGCCACTCTAATAAAAGAAGAATGGCAAAAACTGGGAGCAGAAGTGGAATTAAAGGTCTTTGAGTCTGGAACCTTAAACCAAACCGTCATCAGACCAAGAAGATATGATAGCTTATTCTTTGGAACAGTTACCGGCAGATACCCCGACCCTTATGCTTTTTGGCACTCTTCCCAAAGATTAGATCCGGGCTTAAATATCGCTCTTTATGCCAATATTACTACAGACAGAGTGCTGGAAAACCTAAGATTGGTTACCAACCCAGAGCAAAGAAGAGAATATTTAGAAACTTTTATAAAAGAAATCCAAGATGATATTCCGGCTTCTTTTGTTTACGCTCCCAAGTTTATATATGTTTTACCAGACAATGTTAATAATGTTTCTTTAAGCGGTATTGCCGAACCGGCTGATAGATTTTCTGATATATATAATTGGTATCAAAAAACCCAAAAAATATGGCCTATATTCGCCGACGAAACAAAAATAATTGAAGATTAAAAAAATTAATAAAATAAAATATGGAAAGAAATCAAACAGTCAGAAAAAAAAGGCCTACTAGAAACCCGATGACCGACAAAAAATCTAACGATCATTTCAAAAGAAGTAAACCTGAAAATAAAAATCAAAAAACAATCCCTCCTATCTCTCCGGAAACAATTAGAATTATTCCTCTGGGAGGAGTAGAGGAAATCGGCAAAAATATGACCGCCATAGAATATGAGGATACCATTATCATTATTGATATTGGTCTCCAATTTCCTGATGATGACACCCCGGGAGTTGATTACATAATTCCTGACACCAGCTATGTAGAACAAAGAAAAGAAAAAATAAAAGGTGTTATTATCACCCATGCTCACCTTGATCACATTGGCGGTATCCCTTATGTCATGGGAAAAATTGGCAATCCTCCGATTTATACCAGTCTCTTATCGGCTGTGATGATAAAAAAAAGACAGGAAGAATTTCCTCATTTACCAAAACTAGATATTAAGGTCGTAGACCAGAAAGACAAACTGAAACTTGGGTCTCTGGAAATGACTTTTTTCGGAGCAACTCACACTATTCCGGACACATTGGGAGTAAATATTATTACCCCCTACGGAAATATCATTTGCACCGGCGACATAAAAATAGAAAACAAAAATGGAGTACCAGAAAAGTTTGAAGTAGAAACCTATAGCAAATTAGGTAAACAAAAAAATCTACTTTTAATAGCAGACTCAACCAATGTAGAGAAAGAAGGCTTTTCTTTTCCTGAAAAAGAAGTACAGAAAAATCTCAAAAAAATAATCAAAGAAGTACCGGGAAGAATTATTGTCAGCACCTTCGCTTCTCTGTTTGAACGCATTATTTCCATTATTGAATCAGCCGAACAATTAAACAAAAAGGTGGTTGTAGAAGGCAGATCAATGAAGACCAATGTTGAGATAGCTAAAGAGCTCGGTATTTTAAAAATCAAAAAAGAAACAATTATCGGAGCCGATATTATGAATGAATATCCAGATGACAAATTGGTAATTTTGGCTACCGGAGCCCAAGGTGACCCCTTTGCCGCTTTAATGCGCATCGCCAACAGAGAACATCGTTTTGTTAAAATACAAAAAAATGACACTGTTTTATTATCTTCCTCGGTTGTTCCCGGAAATGAAAAAAATGTTCAAAAACTGAAAGACAATTTGGCCAGACAGGGTGCCAAAATCCTTCACTAT
>JBJHBV010000032.1:2017-7108 GCA_050485705.1 Candidatus Vogelbacteria bacterium | reverse complement strand
CCTATCTCCTACATGGCTCCGCCTTTCGATTCTCCACGAAAGACAAGAAATTGTCTTTCTCTACCCACACAAAAATCGCCTTAGGGCGATTTATATTGTGCGGGTAGGGAGAATCGAACTCCCGTCTACTGCTTGGAAGGCAGTCATTCTACCACTAAACTATACCCGCGGATATTTTCTAACCTAAATCAATAAACCTATACAGTATATAGCTTAACAAGAAAAAGTAAATAAAATAATGCCTCTCCGCCAGGACTCGAACCCGGAACCTCCGCGTCCGAAGCGCGGCGCTCTATCCATTGAGCTACAGAGAGTTTTTAAATATAAAATTAGTCTACATTTGTTTTGAATAATATTCAATAAGCATATTTTTCCAAAAAATTGTCTTCAAGAGATGTTTTTTACTATTTCTTAAAGTTAATCTCAAACAACCTTTATAATTAGGCCTTTTTTTGACAACCGATGAGCTGGGTTTAATTATAGTTCTACCAAACTGAGAAATTGGTATTTTTATAATTTCAGACCAAAAAAGCTCACAATTTTCATGAATATAAGGTTTATGTATATAGAGACGAGCAGATAAATCTTTATCTGAAACAGAAAGAAACCTTAATACCCAATTCTTAAACATTACAACCATTTCTGGATCAGAATTACAAAAAGAAAAATATTTATCCCTTTTTGAACCCTCAGACCAATACAAACAAACCCCAACTTGGAAAAAGGGATCGGAAATATAATTATTAAAATCTCTTAAAGCTTCTGAATAAAGGATTTTTTCCCTCTCCAACCTCTTTAATCTTAAAGATGTCGCGGATTTCACCCTTCCTCTACTAATATTATCTCTCCTCCTATGCTTCAAAAATATTTTTTCATTCTTAGTTAAAGGCAAATCTTTTAACCAAGAAGATAAGGTGCTCTTCGCCACAGGAATTTCTTTTAAAATATCTCCATAACTTAAACCTTTTCTTCTTAAAATAATTGCTTTTTCCTTTTCCTGAACTAAAATTTTCATACAATTATTGTACAATATGGCAGTTCATAAATAAACAACAAAACTGGGAAAATATCAAAATTTAAGTTACAATTCAGCCATGAAAATAAGCTTGAAAATACCAAAAGAAGTTTCACAAATAACAGAAGCCTTGGAAAATGCTGGTTTTTCGGCCTTTTTAGTGGGAGGTTGTGTTAGAGATCTGGTAATGAATAAAAAGCCCAAGGATTGGGATATCGCCACCGAGGCTCAACCGGAAGAGATAATAGCTTTGTTTGAAAAAACAGTATATGAAAATGCTTTTGGTACAGTGACGGTAGTTAATCAAGAAACTACGAATGAAAGTTTAAAAAATATAGAAATAACACCTTTCAGAACAGAATCTCATTATTCAGACCGAAGACACCCCGACAAAATTACTTTTGGCAAAAGTGTGGAAGAGGATTTAGCAAGAAGAGATTTTACCATCAATGCCTTGGCCTATAGAGAATCAAAAGGACAATTGATAGATAAATATGAAGGTATAAAGGACATAAGAGAAGGATTAATCAGAGCGGTTGGAACAGCCGAAGAAAGATTTAATGAAGACCCCCTTAGAATAATGAGGGGAGTTAGACTAAGCACTGAGCTTGGTTTCATAATTAACGAAGAGACAGAAAAAGCCATGAAAAAAACTTCAGGGCTATTAAAACATATATCAATAGAGAGGATCAGGGATGAGGTTTCACGAATAACTGAATCTAATCAGCCCATGCAAGGTTTTATTACACTTCAAAAAATTGGGGTTCTAAAGGAAATACTCCCAGAAATGGAGAAAACAGTAGGAGTAACTCAAAATAACGACCATATTTATGATGTCTGGGAACACTCTCTCAGAGCCATGCAACACGCAGCCGACAAAGACTGGCCCTTACACATAAGATTATCGGCTCTTTTTCATGACATAGGTAAACCAAAAACCAAAAGATGGAGTAAAGAAAAAAATGATTACACCTTCTATGGTCACGAAGTGGTGGGGGCCAAAATGACTGAAAAAATAATGCTCAGGATGAAATTCCCCAAAAAAACATCTCTGTTAATCGTGAAACTTGTTCGCCATCATATGTTTTTTAGTGATATTGATAAAATAACCCTGTCTGCGGTTAGACGAATAATAAGTAAGGTGGGCGAAGAAAATGTCTGGGATCTAATGAAACTTAGAGCTTGTGATCGTATAGGTATGGGTAGGCCGAAAGAAAACCCTTATCGCTTAAGAAAATATGAATCAATGATTGAAGAAGCTCTCAGAGATCCCACATCAGTCAAAATGTTGAAAATAAACGGTCAAAACATAATGAATCTGTTAAACGTGAAACCTGGACCCAAAATAGGCCTTATATTACATACCTTGCTGGAAGAAGTATTATCAGACCCCTCCTTAAATAACAAAGAATATCTGGAAGAAAGAGCTAAAAAATTAATAACTTTATCTGAAAAAGAATTAAAAGAATTAGGCGAAAAAGGCAAATCTAAAAAAGAAGAGACGGAAAAGAAAGAAATATCTAAGATCAGAAAAAAACACGGGGTAAATTAAAACCCCCACAGGGATTTTACCGGGGGGCTTGGTATATAGAAAACATCATCCTAAGCTGAGGTGGAGTTATTTCAGCTAGAACTGCTATTTTTTATAAACCTAGATAGGACCAGATCATCTTCCAAAGTCATTATACTATCGGACAATATATAGGACAAATTTATAATGTGGATAAGTTAAAGGACAAATCAGTTTCTATTTTTACCATGAAAATTTCTATGGACATCTTTAAGGTGTCTATCGGTCACATGAGTATAAATCTGAGTAGTGGAGACACTAGAGTGCCCCAACATCATTTGAACAGAACGAATATCAGCTCCGTTTTGTAATAAATCTGTTGCAAAGCTGTGCCTAATAGTATGAGGGGTAACATTCCTGGAAATACCGGCCTTAACAGCATAAAACTTTACTATTCTTTCCACACTGCGAGGACTTAACCGCTTAGCTTTATTATTTTTAGCCACCGAAACAAACAAAGCCTCGGACATATCTTTTCTTTTATCTAAATAATCGCTCAAACTACTCTTAGCTCCGGGAGACAGAAAAACCAAACGAACTTTTTCCCCTTTCCCCCTCACAGAAAATTCATCTTTTTTTAGATTTATAGAATCAATATTCAAAGAACAAAGCTCGGAAACCCGCAGGCCGGTAGAAAACAAAAGCTCTAAAATAGCCTTATCTCTCAAGGATTTTTCATCTTTTTCAGAAGGACTATTTAATAACCGAGCGAGCTCATCTTCGGTGATCAAATCAAGATCTCGACCTGAAGTTTTGGCCAATTCAATTCTCTCTGGCGGTAATGATTTATAACCCATTCGAGCCAAATATTTCAAAAATACCCTGAGAGCGATCAAATAATAATTTTGAGTATTTCTTTTTAAGGAAGATCCTTTTACCCCTTTTTCTCTATTTAACCAAAGGCGAAACTGCCTGACCTTCTCATCCGTAATATCATTAATATCTTTAATCTGGGAGTGATTTAAGAAACGAGTTAAATAACGGTCATAATTTTCAATAGTCTTTAAACTCCGACCTTTTTCTATCTCCAAATACTCCAGGAACTGATTTTTAGCTTTTTGAATATTATTCATAATTTTATACGTCGCACAATAATTTTATCATATTGGCCCAAAATCAACATTAAAATCCTTATTATTTGACTTATTATGATACATATGATATAAAAGACAGGTAGCAAAAAAGAATAGGGAACTTGCAAAAATAAGGTAAAAATGCTACTGTTAAGCCATGTTATCAACAAAGAAAAAAGAAAAAGTTATAAAGAAAAGCCAGACACACAAGGATGACACTGGTTCTTCAGAGGTCCAAATTGCCGTTTTAACCGAAAGAATCAAAGAGTTGACCGATCATTTGAAGAAAAACGCTAAGGACCACCACTCCAGAAGAGGTTTATTAAAACTGGTTTCCAGCCGAAGAGCTCACATGAAATTTGTAGAAGAAAAGAAGAAAAAAGCTGAAGCCAAAGAAGCTCGCAAAAAAGAATCTCAGACTAAATAAAACACAAAAAGCACCTCTCGGTGCTTTTTGTTAAGAAGATAAATACAATGTATTATATAAACAGATAGGTTTCTACTTATCGCAATTTTCATAAAGCAAATAAATATGTCTATTATTAAACACAAAAATCAAAGAGTAGGGGTTTTTATAGATACTCAAAACTTATATCATAGTGCCAAGAATCTCTATCATTCCAAGGTAAATTTCAACAATGTAGTCAAAGACGCTGTCGGTAATCGCCAACTCATCAGAGCCATGGCCTATATGGTCTCAACCGAATCAGGTGAAGAAAAAGGTTTTCTGGAAGCTCTTGGTAAAATGGGTATAGAAATAAGGATTAAGGATTTACAGGTATTTTCAAGTGGCGCCAAAAAAGCTGATTGGGATGTTGGTTTGGCGGTTGATGCCATAAAAATGGCTGACAAACTGGATGTGGCTATCATCATTTCCGGTGATGGTGATTTCGTACCCTTAATAGAATATCTACAATCATTGGGTTGCCAAGTAGAAGTCATATCTTTTGGCAAGAGTTCTTCCAGCAAAGTAAAAGAAGTAGCAGATGAATTTTTTGATCTGGATAATGACACCAAGAGATATTTAATTAATCCCAAAACAACCAGAAAAACCACTAAAAAAGTAAACAATGAAATATAGACCCGACAATTCTTTTGGTATAGATGAAAGGAGAATAAATGAAGAAATGACCCTGACTTCAGCCCACAAAAAGGCCCAGGAACTTTTTGATAAATATGCCATAGATCCTGAAACTTTTTCCGACTTATATTCGGGGGATGTTATAGAAAGAGATAAGACTGAAGTCAAAAAAAGAAAGGATGAATGGTCAGAAAAAAACTCAGACCAAGAAAAAAAAGCTAAAATTTTATCTGATATTCTTGAAGCCATAATTTTTGATCAAGGAGAAATGAGTGAATGGTTCGGTCCGGCCGGCACAATAAAAACTGCCGAATTTGATGATTTCGTAAACGGAGTAGACATTATCTTAGAG
>JBJHBV010000032.1:0-2007 GCA_050485705.1 Candidatus Vogelbacteria bacterium | reverse complement strand
ATCTTAGAGTTTGAAGAAGCCAAAAGACGAAAATCTCATTTGGCTTTAGCCATAGATGCAACTTACCAAAGTTTTGTTGATGAAAAAACAAAAAGAATCAAACACTTCATCAAAAAAGGACAGATGACCAAGGTTAAATATTTTGCCTCAGACAACGCCAATTTTAGGGGTGAATACTCACAAATTCCCTTAACAGTTGTTAGTGCCGAAGCAAGAACGGTAAAAGAATTAGCTGAACTGTGGACAAGTGGACATAAAGAAGAAAGGGAACAAATAGCAAACCATTGGATACAATTCCAAATGCTGGAACAAATTATTTATCAATGTAATTTCTTTAGAGATTTTGCGGGAAGACAGAAACAGACCAGAATAGCAGATACCTACGATCACTTGGGTGAAATAATAGAGAATATACTAACCCAAAGACATGAAGCGGTAGAAGATAGCGGAAAAAGGGATCTGAATCTTTCCAATTTAAAATTATCTCTCTCAAATACGGCATAAATTTGTTGTTTAAGGTCAATCTGTGCTACCCTCAAGCTATTATTAGTTAATAATTTGCGGTCAGATAGGTAGATTTGGTTTTAGCCAGATCTAAAATCTGCTCGCAAAAAATAGACTATGAAGAAAAAAGAATACCAACTGGAAATAGGCGATAAAAAACTGACAGCCGTTTTTAGTGACCTGGCAGACCAAGCAAATGGATCAGCCATGGTTCGTTTTGGTGATACTACCGTTTTAGCGACAGCTGTTATGTCTAAACAAGAAAGAGAAGGGATAGATTTTTTCCCTCTCGTAGTAGATTATGAAGAAAAATTTTACGCTGCAGGGCGAATCCTTGGGGGGAGATTTATAAAAAGAGAGGGGCGTCCAAGCGACGAGGCGGTCCTAACAGGAAGAATTGTTGATAGGACCATCAGACCTCTTTTTGATCAAAACTTAAGAAATGAAGTTCAGGTTGTAATCACCGTTCTTTCTTTTGATGACAAAAACGACCCCGACATCCCGGCGGTTATTGCCGCCTCTCTAGCCCTAAGCACATCAGACATACCCTGGAACGGGCCTGTGAGTGCAGTTAGAATTGGTTTACACCAAGACAATAATCATATTATCAACCCTGAATACAACGACTTAAGCTCTCTGGACTTGGATCTTTTAGTTTGTGGTAAAGATTCCAAAATAAATATGATTGAGGCTGAGGGTAAAGAGGTGCCGGAAGAAAAAGTTGCCCAAGCTTTAGAAGACGCTGGTAAAATAATTGAAAAAATACAAGCTTGGCAAAAAGACATAATATCCAAAGAAGGAAAAACCAAACAAAATATTACTCAAAAACAAACACCGACAGAAATAATAGATTTGTTTAATCAAAATTTTATTGAAAAATTACCACAAGCAGTTTTTAATCTTGATAGCAAAGGAGAAAGTAAAAAACTAGAAAAAGAATGGATTAAATTAGTAACAGAAAAACTGGGGGAAGATTTTGTTGTTTTTGCCAACAAACATCTTGAAGAACAAATAGATAAAATACTTCACCATGAAGCCCTAAAAAACGAAAAAAGGGCTGATGGTAGAAAAATGGATGAGGTCCGAGCCTTATATGCTGAAGCGGGCGGGTTCTCTAGCATAGTCCATGGTACCGGTATCTTTTATAGAGGGGGGACTCATATTCTAACCACCCTTACCTTAAGCGGACCAAAAGATTCTCAGCTAGTAGAGGGTATGGAAATAAGCGAAAAGAAATATTTTATGCATCATTACAATTTTCCGCCTTTTTCTGTTGGTGAAACCGGAAGGGTGGGTGGAATGAACAGAAGAGCTATTGGTCATGGTGCTTTAGCTGAAAAATCATTACAAGCCATTCTTCCAGAAAGAGAGGTCTTTCCTTACACCATTCGCTTAGTTTCTGAAGCCATGGCTTCCAATGGCTCTACTTCCATGGGTTCGGTTTGTGCTTCTACTTTGGCTTTAATGGATGGGGGAGTACCGATTAAAAGACCGGTAGCCGGC
>JBJHBV010000031.1:0-7362 GCA_050485705.1 Candidatus Vogelbacteria bacterium | reverse complement strand
GACTTTTTGGGTGTATACGAAATAGAAGGACTTTATCCAGGATATGGACATACCCTAGGTAATTCCTTAAGGAGAATTATTCTATCCTCCTTGCCCGGCTTTGCCATTACTGCGGTCAAAATTGACGGAGTAAATCACGAATTTGACACCATTGACGGTGTTAAAGAAGACGTTATTTCTATCATTCTTAACTTGAAAAAAATCCGTTTTAAGGTAGTAGGTGATGAAACTCAAACCATAAGACTAAAAGTTAAAGGCCCAAAAGAAATTACAGCCGGTGACATAGAAACTCCCGGGCAAGTGGAGGTTGTAAACAAAGATGCCTATATCGCCCATATTACCGACAAAAATGCTTCTATTGATATGGAAATGACCCTGGAGAAAGGTTTAGGTTATGTTCCTAAAGATCTCTTGATTAAAGACAAGGTAGATATAGGGATTGTGGCGATGGACGCAATATTCACCCCCATCAGAAGAGTGAGTTATGAAGTAGAACAGATGCGTGTGGAAAATCGTACTGACTACAACAAACTGCGCATCAGTGTTGAAACCAACGGCGACATCTCACCTCGAGAAGCCCTGGAAAGATCAATAGAAATAATGATTAATCAACTTAAAGCCATTGTCGGTTTTAAGGAAGACATAGAAGAATTTAACTATTCTCCGGACAAAATAGAAGTTTCAGAAGAGGAGGAAGGAGAAGAGGAAAAAGAAGGTGAAGATATTTTAAAAACCAGAATAGAAGACCTTAATCTGTCATCCAGAACCCAAAATGCTTTATCTGGAGCCAGTATCAGGACTATTGGCGGTCTTTCCAGAAAAAAAGAAGAAGACCTATTATCTTTGCCGGGATTAGGGGAAAAAGGGGTGCAGGAGATAAAGCGGGCATTGAGTAATTATGGAATTGTGTTAAAGTAGCCAGGTAAAATGAAACATCACGCTGGAATGAGAAAACTTGGTAGAGAGAGAAATCAACGCAGAGCTCTGTTGAGGTCTTTGGCTGTTAACTTGATTAGAGACGGGAGAATACGAACCACCGAGGCTAAAGCTAAAGAATTACGTCCTTTTATAGAGAGATTGGTTACTCATGCCAAAAAAGATACTGTAAGTGCCAGAAGATTAGTAGCCTCTAGATTGGGGGGAGAGATAAAAAGTAAAAAACTTTTCACCGATATCGCTCCTAAATATACAGATAGACAAGGAGGTTATACTCGGGTTATAAAATTACCAACCAGACAAGGAGATCAAAGTAAAATGGCTTTGATAGAATTTGTTTAAAGAAAGAAATATGCAATACACGATTGACGCTGAAAATAAATCAATGGGCAGAATAGCCAGTCAAGTGGCAGTTCTTTTGCGTGGTAAAAATTCACCTGACTTTGCCCCCCACATCAAACCTTCCAACAAAGTAACTATAATCAATGCTTCTAAAACCAAACTGACCGGTAAAAAATTTACCGACAAAGTATATTTGCGTCACTCAGGTTATCCCGGAGGACAAAAAAGCGAAACTCTGGAGGATGTTGTAACTAAGAAAGGTTATGAAGAAGTATTCAGAAAAGCAATTTATGGGATGTTGCCTGATAATCGCTTAAGAAAGATAATGATGAATAATCTAATCATAAAAGAGTAAATATGCCAGAAACCACCAAAACCAAAAAAGAAACTTATATTGAAGCTGTGGGTAGAAGGAAAACCTCTACAGCCAGAGTTAGACTAACTAAGGCCGCCAAGACAAGTTATGTTATCAACGGACGTACCGAACAAGAATATTTTCCTACCGAACAACTAAGAAGTATTGCTAAAAAACCTTTGACTTTAGCTGAGACCAAAGATCATTTTTTGGTATCCGCTATTATTAAAGGAGGGGGAATTAGTGCTCAAGCAGAGGCTTTAGCCATGGGGATTGCCAGAACCTTGGTTAAGCATGATGAGGCTAATAAACCTTCAGTTAAAAAAGCCGGGCTATTAACCAGAGATGCTCGAATGAAAGAAAGAAGAAAATTTGGTCTCAAAAAAGCTCGTAAGGCTCCTCAGTGGTCTAAGCGTTAGTTTCATCATATAAATCTTTATAAGCAATAACATAACTCAACATGAACAACTCTCCAGAAACCAAAGCCAAATTTATTCAAGTTATAATTCTAGTAATTGGAATTTTGATTGGACTACTTTTGGGTTTATTGTTATTTAAAAACAAAGATCGCGTAGAAACATTTATTGAAGACGCTGAGCGACAAGCTGCAGGATTGCAACTAACCGAACGCCAAGCCATGGAAGCGGCAAATTTGCCGACAATTTCAGTCAGTAATCAGCCAGCCGGAAACACAGTGACTGTTGATAATGCTCGCTTGACCGAAAATGGTTGGATTGCAGTTTATACTGACATTGATGGTAATCCCGGGTCTATTTTAGGAGCTCAATATTTCCCGGAAGGAACTTATGAAAATATCACTGTTCGCCTCCAAGCTCCGACCACAGCTGAAAATACTTATTACACTATTATTCACGGAGATGATGGTAAAATAGTCGAAACTCAATTCGGACGACACCAATTTGATCACACTGTTGACTTGCCAATAACAGACGCTGAGGGTAACAGAATAAAAGATTCTTTCCAAACCATATCTTTAGGGGCTAGAGGTCTCTAATCTAATCCTTAAATATTGACATTTTAAAATACTATAATATAAAATAGTGTTGCTTGATCTATGCCAACAAAAAAAGACAATAATAAATATGAGAGTGATGACATAAACTTAGAGGAAGAGTTTATTGATCTGGAAGAAAACGGCGATGATAAAATAGAAGACAAAATAAAGAAATTAAAACAAGATCTCAAGGCTTGTCAAAAAGAAAAACAAGATAATTTACTTGGTTGGCAAAGAGCTCAGGCTGACTATGTAAACTTAAAAAACGAGACTGAGAAAAAACGCCTGGAAACAGCTAAGTTTGCTTCAGAAAGAGTAATTATAGACTTATTACCGGTTCTAGATAGCTTTCAAATGGCTTTTTCCGATCAGGAAGCTTGGAACAACACTCCTGAAAATTGGCGTTTAGGGATAGAATATATACATAATCAATTAGAGAATATCTTAACTGATCATGGTCTGAAAAAAATAAACGCTCTGGGCCAAGACTTTAACCCAAACGAGCACGAGTCAGCCGGCACCATAAAGACAGACAAGAAAGAGGAGGATCACAAGGTTTTAGAAATCATTAAAAACGGATTTATTTTTCGTGGTAAAATTATCAGACCGGCCTTGGTTAAAATAGGCTCTTTTGAGAAAAATAAATAATTATTAACTTTTAACTTTAAAAAACACTATGGCAAAAATTTTAGGAATTGATTTGGGTACTACTAACTCGGCTATGGCTTTTGTAGAAGGCGGGCAACCTAAAATAATAGAAAATTCAGAGGGTAATCGTACCACCCCTTCTATTATTGCTGTTTCTAAAGCCGGTGAAAGACTGGTGGGTCTTTTAGCCAAGAGACAGGCTGTCACCAATCCGGAAAATACTATTTTTGGAGTTAAAAGATTGATGGGACACAAATTTGAAGACGAGGTGGTAAAAAAAGACACAGATCTTGTCCCCTATAAAATATTAAAAGCTGATGACGGCGGGGTAAAAGTAAAAATGGGGGACAAGGAATACCGCCCAGAAGAAGTTTCCGCCATGGTTCTTCAAAAACTTAAAAAAGATGCTGAAGCCCAAATTGGAGAAAAGATAGAAGAAGCAGTCATTACCGTGCCAGCCTATTTTAACGACTCTCAAAGAAAAGCAACCAAAGATGCCGGGGAGATAGCTGGTTTCAAAGTCCGCAGGATAATCAATGAACCAACTGCTGCCGCTCTAGCCTACGGTCTAAACAAAAAGAAAGATGAACAGGTGGTAGTCTATGACTTTGGAGGAGGAACTTTTGATGTCTCAGTTCTGGACATTAGTGGAGGAGAAGATGGAGAACAAAGTATTGAAGTGAAGTCTACCGACGGAGATTCACATATGGGAGGAGAAGACATAGATCAAAAGATAATCAGCTGGATTGGCGAAGAATTTAAAAAAGAAAACGGAATTGATATTACCAAAGACCAGCTTGCCCTTCAGCGCTTAAAAGAAGCAGCTGAAAAAGCCAAACACGAACTATCAACTGTTACCGAAACAGAAATAAACATACCTTTCATTACTTCTGATGCTTCCGGGCCCAAACATTTACTATTAAAACTTTCTCGAGCCAAACTAGAAGAACTAGCTGAAAGCTATATCACCAAGTCTATTGAAATAACCAAGAGAGCAGTAGAAACTTCCGGTTATCAACTTTCAGATATAGACGAAATTATTTTAGTTGGTGGTCAAACCAGAATGCCCGGAATACAAAATGCAGTTAAAGAACTCTTCGGAAAAGAACCGAACCGCTCTATCAACCCTGACGAAGTAGTGGCGGTAGGAGCCGCTATTCAGGCCGGTATTTTCCAAGGAGATGTAAAAGATGTCTTATTGCTTGATGTTATTCCTCTATCCTTAGGTCTTGAGACTCTGGGAGGTGTCTCCACCAAACTAATTGAAAGAAACACCACTATTCCAGCCTCCAAATCTCAGGTCTTCTCTACTGCTGCCGACAATCAAACTTCAGTGGAAATTCATATCACTCAAGGAGAGCGTGAAATGGCTGCTGATAACAAAAGTCTGGGACGATTTATCCTAGATGGTATTCCACCGGCT
Source organism: Candidatus Vogelbacteria bacterium (assembly GCA_050485705.1). Taxonomy (GTDB): domain Bacteria; phylum Patescibacteriota; class Minisyncoccia; order Phycocordibacterales; family XYD1-FULL-46-19; genus JBJHBV01. The sequence continues at coordinate 2,643 of JBJHBV010000031.1, read as the reverse complement.
CCTAGAGGGACACCGCAAGTAGAAGTAACTTTTGACATTGATGCCAATGGGATCTTAAGTGTCAAAGCCAAAGACAAGACTTCCGGTAAAGAGCAATCTATTAGAATAGAAGCTCAATCCAGTCTGTCAAAAGAAGATATAGAGAAAATGAAGCAAGAGGCAGAAGCTCACGCCGAAGAAGATAAGAAGAAAAAAGAATTAGTAGAAGCAAGAAATGGAGCTGATCAACTTATTTACACTTCAGAAAAATCTCTTAAAGACGCCGGTGAAAAAGTAGACAATGAATTAAAAGCTTCCATTGAAGAAAAAATTAAAACTCTGAAAGAAGTTAAAGACAAAGACAACTTAGAAGAGATTACTAAGGCTGCAGAAACCCTATCAACTGAAATTCAAAAAATAGGAGAAATTTTGGCTAAACAAGCTTCCGCTGAAGCTGAACCAAAGAATGACAACCAAGCCGGAGACACTGTCCGAGATGCAGAATATGAAGAAAAAAAAGATGAGGATCAGACAGGAGAAAATAAACAATAATGGCAAAAGACTACTACAATATATTAGGGGTAGATAAAAAGGCCTCCAAAGATGAGATCAAAAAGGCTTTTCGTAAATTAGCTCACAAATATCATCCCGACAAATCAGGGGGTGATGAAGTTAAATTTAAAGAAGTAAATGAAGCCTATCAAGTCCTATCTAATGATAAAAAGAGAGCTGAGTATGATATGTACGGGAATGTCTTCCAGGGGGGTGGCGGACCGGGTGCCGGTGGTTTCCAAGGGAATTGGGGTGATTTTGACTTTTCTAATTTTACTGGTGGCCAAGGAGTAGAGTTTGATCTCGGAGACATCTTTGGCGACTTCTTTACAGGAGGACAGTCAGCTGGTAGACGCACCAGACGAGGGCGAGATATTTCTGTTGATATTCAAATAACTTTTGCTGAATCTGTCTTTGGAATAGAAAGAAAACTTCTAATAAACAAGATTAGTCAGTGTGATTCTTGTTCTGGTTCCGGGGCAGAACCGGGAACCAAAACCAAAACCTGTGATACTTGTAATGGTAGTGGTAAAATCCACGAAACTAGAAGATCTTTTATCGGAGCCTTCAACACTGTCAGAGAATGTGACAAATGTCATGGCACCGGACAAATACCAGAAAAACCCTGCAAGACCTGTTCCGGTGCTGGAGTCTTAAAGAAAAATGAGGAAATTAAAGTCAAAATACCTGCCGGTATTCAAAATGGTGAAATGATAAGGATGACCGGTAAAGGAGAAGCTATACCAGGAGGAGTAGCTGGAGACCTTTATATTAAAATACACGTAGAGAGCCACTCTATTTTCCGCCGAGAAGGCAATGACATCATAATGAACCTAAACGTAAAACTCAGCGATGCTTTGCTTGGCTCAAACTATGAAGTAGAAACCCTGGATGGCAAAATAGATTTAAAAATCCCACCCGGAGTTAATTTTGGTGAAATACTGCGAGTGAAAAATAAAGGGGTAGTGATTTCTGACAACAGAAGAGGGGATTTGTTGGTAAAAATCATAATCAACACCCCTAAAAAACTATCTCGCACTGCCAAGAAACTGATCGAAGACCTTCGCAGGGAGGGGATGTAAGATATATAAAAAATTAAAAAAGACTGCAACGACATGAAGGACCCAAGTCTGGAAATTAAATTATCCTTTATCACTGGCCTAAAGGAGGCTGTTTTAACTGAACTAAAAAAACAAAAAGGGGTTAAGATTTTGAAAGAAAAAGATAGTTCTGTTTATCTTAGTGATCAGAAAAACCTCGAACAAATAAAAGAATTGAGAAGCCCTACTCGAGCTTATTTAGTTACTCGCAATGCAAAATACCATCCTCGTTATCTATTTACCCACAAATCAATATTAAGTAGTCTCATTGAAAAAATAATTACCGCTAATCAAAGTAAATTCAAAACTTTTAAAATCAGTTGTGCTGGTTCTGATTCAAAAGAAATCCTAGCTCTGTCAGACTATATAAAAAAGACCTATAAGCTAAAAGAAGCTGAAGAGGCCGATCTTAAAATACACATCACCAAAGACGGAGACATCTGGGAAGTGGGAGCTCAAATAACCCTCCGACCACTTTCCGCGAGAAACTACAAAACAGTAAACATAGCCGGGGGAATGGATCCAACAATAGCTTATGCCATGAATTCATTTTGTTCTTTAGGTAAAAAAGACAATTATCTTAATATTTTTTGCGGTAGTGCTACCTTGCTTATCGAAGCTGCCCTGACTTTCCCGGAGACAAAAGAATTAATAGGTTTTGATAACAACAAGAAAAATCTCTCAGCCGGGGTTCAAAATATAAAAAAGGCGGGCTTAATTAAAAACATAAAATTGAAAGAAGCAGATATTTTTAACCAGCCTGATTTTGGTAAATTTGATGTCATCACCTCCAATCTACCTTTTGGTATGTCAGTAGGTAAAGATGAAGATCTACTTAAGCTCTATAAAAAATTTATTAGCTACTCTGAGCAGGCACTAAACCCTAAAGGAAGACTGGTTGTCTATACTACCCAAGACAACATCCTAAAAGAAGCCCTTAATCAATCAAAATTTAAAGTTAGCCGGAAACTGGAATTAAAAATCAATACCACCTCAGGCGCTTATCTTTACC
>JBJHBV010000030.1:2340-7586 GCA_050485705.1 Candidatus Vogelbacteria bacterium | reverse complement strand
TTTTTGAACTCAATCGCCAATTGTCCCGCCGCAAGGCGGCGGTTCACAAATTTAAGAATTTGTATTGCGGCTTTGCCGCAATGAGCCGACGGTTTTGTTTCGCCTTTGGCGAAATACAAAATGAGATTTTAATAAATTGTCGGTGTAAAGCGTTGCCTTTTTATAAAATTAAAAACTTCTAAAAAACTATGATTAAATACTTTATCTATTGCCGAAAATCGAGCGAGGATGAGGAAAGACAAGTTTTGTCCATTGAGGCCCAGCTCACCGAGCTTCGCGAGTTTGCCAAACAAAACAATCTTTTCGTGGTCAAAGAATTTTACGAAAGCAAAACAGCCAAAGAGCCGGGCCGAGAAGTTTTTAATTTTATGATGTCGGAAATTGAAAAAGGCAACGCTTCGGGAATTTTAGCGTGGAATCCCGACAGATTAGCCAGAAATTCAATAGACGGTGGCAGAGTGATTTATTTGGTGGATACCGGAAAAATTACCTCGCTAAAATTCCCCACATTTTGGTTTGAAGCGACACCACAAGGAAAATTTATGCTCTCGGTTGCTTTCGGGCAAGCAAAGTATTACACCGACAATTTAAGAGAAAACATTTTGCGAGGAATTAGGCAGAAAATCAGGCGTGGCGAACTTTCAGCAAAAGCCCCGCTCGGATATTTTAACGAGCCGAGATTGCGAACGATTGAACCCGACAAAAAAACTTTTAACAAAGTAAAAGAAGTTTTGCGGGCTTTTGCCACGGGCGAATACACTTTATCGAAAATTCAAAGCAAAATGTTTTCTCTTGGCTTGGTTGGCAAAGACGGAAAACCGCCTCATCTTTCCACAATTCAGAAAGTTTTGACTAATCCGTTTTACTACGGACATTTTCGCTATCGTGGCGAAATTCATCAAGGATCGCATAAGCCAATGATTTCAAAGAAACTTTTTGACCAAATACAAGAAGCGTTGATTTTGAACGGCAAGCCCCGCAAAAAGCGAGGACCGAAAAACTTTTTATTCCTTAATTTTGCGATTTGCGGCGAGTGCGGCTACGCTATAACAGCCGAAAGGCACATCAAAAAGAGCGGACTAAAATTTGTCTATTATCGTTGCACCCACAAAAGCAAAACGCAAAATTGTTCTCAAACTCGCTTTTTGCGGGAAGAAATTTTGACCGAGCAAGTAAAAGAGAATTGTCAAAAAGTTTCTTTGCCTGACGATTGGCGGGAAAAATATCTTGCCAAAGTGAACGAATGGGAAAAAGAAAATAGCCAATTGTCAAACCTTTTCGCTCAAAATCTCAAAACCGAACTTTCCGCCATAAAAACAAAAATAGACCGCTTAATGGACGGCTATCTTGAGGGCAGTTTTGAACTGGCGGAATTTCAAGAAAATAAAAACAAACTTATGGCGGAAAAGAAAGACATTGAGGAAAAATTATCTGATTTTGAGCGAAAAGGTAATCATTGGCTCGAACTCACCAGAAACTGGATTTTAGAAGCCAACCAAGCCAAAAATCTCATTTTGTCTGAAAATTTTTCAGAAATGAAAAATTTTCTCAAAACCATCGGCTCGAACCGCCGCCTTGCGGCGGGAAAATTGGCGATTGATTTCAAAAACCCTTGGCATTTCCTTGCGGAAATGCCCGCCGAAGCGAGGGGCGAAGCCCCGAGCGAGGCAACTAATCAACTTTGGTGGACCCAAGCGGGTTCGAACCGCTGACCTCTTGCGTGCCACGCAAGCGCTCTACCAGCTGAGCTATGGGCCCTCAATTATGAGAATAGCAGATTGTGTTAACTCATCAAAAATCTCTTTGGAAAAATAATCTATTCTGCAAACTCCTTTGTAATCTTTCTTGATGGTTTTTCTTGTTTTCGTTCGGGGATCTATTTGGGCGTGATAAAATTGTGAGTTTGGTATTTGAGTTATTTTTTGCCAAAATTTTTGCAATTTTTCTACATCTTGATCTGCTCGACATTGTAAGGTGCAACGAAACTTATCTTCATCTAATTCGTAAACATTTCTTAAAAGCTTCAGAAACAAGGATATCACATCAGGATTAGAATTTCCAAATGTTAAAGAACTGCCTCTTTTTGACCCTTCACCCAAATAAAGCATGGCTAGGGCTATCTTGGCAATATCTTTATTTTTATTAATTAAAAATGGTAATTTTTTAACTCGGTTTCTGGTGGTTTCAATATTTCTTTTCCTCTTAATCTTTTTTGTTTCTATGGATTTCAGGCGACCCCTCTTTCCTCCTGCAATAATTAAACGTTCAATCCTCTTGTTTTGTTTTTCGTTCAAAATAATACCTCTTAACCAGCCAGATAAAGTACTTTTAGGTATTTGAAAATCTAATAACGCTCTAATTTCACCATAGCTTTTACCTTTTCTTCGTAAGACAATAGCCTTATCTTTATAAATTTTCATATTATTTGACATCTTGTAATGTATTGTACTGGTAAAAGTGTTAAATGTTAATACGTTGGTCAGTACGATTTATTGTGTAAAACTAAAACTTTTTAATTAATTATATTTCTGTTATATTGGAAATCATGTTTCAAGATTTTTTAATTAAAAAAATGCTAAAGAAGCAGGGTTTGAATGATGCTCAAGTAGAACAACTCTTGGGGGTGATAAAAAAGAACCCTGAACTCTTTAAGAAAATAGCCGAAGAGACAAAAAATAAGATAAAAGGTGGCATGAATCAGCAGGAAGCAGCCATGAAAGTTATGCAAGAACACGAAGCTGAATTGAAAAAATTGTTTTAGTCTTTATTTTACTTTGTTCATATATTTTCTTGACTTTAAGTTTTTTTGTATAAGGTTTTCTTTAGTGTTTAAAAGCTAGGAAGGGAGGTCTTTACATGAAATTGGTGATTGGTGGTAGTGCGGGTTGCGGAAAATCAACCCTTGCTGTCTCGTTGAGTGAATATCTCGTCAAACTGAACGGACTATCTGTCGGTCTGCACGAGATAGACGTCTATTCTGATACTCACGCCTGTATTCGCGGTGAGAAGTGTTGGAGTAAGCGAAAAAGGAAGGTGAAGGCTTGGTATAATCCGACTATTAAGCGGGCCATTGAAAAATTTTCTGCTGACGAGTCTGATATCGTCATCGGAGATTTGCCCGGGAAAATTACTAACCCTTTTCTGCCTAAAATGGTTGCCCCTGCAGACCAGGCCTTGGTGGTCTTTAGGTCTGGGTGTGACAGTGTTCATAACTGGGCAAACTTTTTTAAATCTCAGAAAATTCCGATCTTGACATATGTTGTTTCTGATTTTGATGGTCAGATGTTTCTGCCACTAAATCAGACAACCTCATTGACGCCTATCCCTGTAAGGGGGTTGAGTCGTTCAATCATTTCAAATCCAGACATTGCCAATCTCGCCAATTGCTTGCTGGAGCATATTCGGTCCGGTCGTACTTAACGACCGGATTTTTTTATAAAATTATATAATTCATTCCAAGAATCAACCCTTTTTATGGTACCTAAATCTGTTAAATGTGAATTATATTTCCATGAAAAGAGAATTCTGTTCGGGGTGGTCAAGTCTAAGAGCTTGTCTAGGTCATCATCTACGTATAAATCTAAATCAGCAGTAGCGCTCTTTTTACTTTTACCATAACCAAGAGCAATGAAATTTAAGTTTAGGTTAATGTTTTTTGACCAGGTTTTCATAAAGGGTATTGAGTCTTTAGAGCGAGATGTTACTACTAATATCTCATAACCCTCAGATATTATTTTAGGTAAATAGGTTAACACTCCTTCAACCGGATCCATTTTTAGATTTGACCTCTCCTCTGGGTCATATATAAATTTTTGCAACTTTCTGTATTGATTTAGGGTTAATATGTTTTCCTCTACCAGAATCTCTTTTTTAAAGCGATCAGGTGGTATGTCTAAATCAAACAAAAGTTTAGCCGCTTCAGATTTTAGTTTATTGTTGTTAGCTATTACGCCATCAAAATCCAATCCTATTTTCATTTTATTATTTTACTATATAAAAACTTATTGCCAATTTATATCTAATTTTGTTGATATGTCTATTTACATTATACCCCTAGGGGGTATAATGTGGTTATTAGTGTTAACATTGCCTTTATGTTTAAAAAGAAAGTTTTTTTATCGCTGTTGATTTTGTCCTTATCTTTGGCGGGTTTGTCGTATTGGGTTCTGGCGGGATCTAGTGTTGATCCGATGGTCTCCGAAGGAAAGATGATAGTCCACACCTCTCCTTTTTGTGGTTGTTGTAAGGTTTTTGCAAATTACTACAAGCGATTAGGTTATGATGTTGATTTGAATATAACCAATGATTTATTCTCAATAAAACAATCTTTAGAAATTCCGAGAGAGCTTGAAAGTTGCCATACTTCAGAAATAGAAGGTTATGTTGTTGAGGGTCATGTTCCGGTTGAAGCCATAAATAAATTATTGACTACTCGACCAGACATAAAGGGTATTGGTATGGGCGGAATGCCTTCCGGTTCTCCTGGAATGCCCGGTCCCAAAGAGGCTTTTCTAATCTATGAAATTACCCATGAGGGAGAGAAAGGTGAACTTTTTTTAATTTTGTAATATGAAATTAAAAACGATCATTGCCACTGTTTTTTTAGCGTTATTACCGAACTGGGTTTCGGCTCATTGTCCTTTATGTACAGCCGGAGCCGGATTTTTAGCGGTAATGGCTATATCTTTGGGTGTTTCTCCTGTTATTGTTAGTGTTTTAATGGGGGCTTTTGCTTGGGCACTCGGGGCCTGGCTTTCTGTTTTTATAAAAACAGAGTATGTCAGTTATCAAAAAACCCTGATAACTTTTCTTATTTTTATCGGTACCATTATACCTTTAATGCCTCTAGTCAGGGTTTATAGCCCTCTCTATGTTTCTTTGTTTGGTGAATATGGTGGTTTTTTCCATCGCACTTACCTTATGGATTTATATCTGTTTGGTGCAGTCTTGGGAGCTCTGATAGTTATCGTAGCTCCGGTTATTAGTCGTCTAATTACCAAATGGCGAGGTCAAACATTGCCTTATCAAGGTCTATCTATTACCTTAATGTCTCTTTTGTTGATCTCAATTTTGATTCAAGTATTATCATGAGTTTGTCTCTAGCTATATTGTTATTACTATTGGGACTTTTTGTTTTTTTTTATGATTGCAAGACAAGTAATCAAATGGAAATTCTGTGTTTTGTGTTTGACTGTTTTTTCTACTTGGGTTTTTTTGTTAATCTTACTTTGGGGTTTTAATAAAGA
>JBJHBV010000030.1:0-2330 GCA_050485705.1 Candidatus Vogelbacteria bacterium | reverse complement strand
ATAGATCCTCTTTTTTTGGCTATTTTTATAGGATCAAGCGCCACGGGGGGAATGTATTTTTTGGCTCGGAACTTACCTTCAAAATATGAATTATTTAAATTTCCCTTTTTAATTACAGCTTTTTTTGTAATTTATAATCTATTATCTTTTCGAGTTTTGGAATGGGGGGTTTATATTATATTGTTTACTGTTTGGGTGATTTTTTTGATTGTGTTTCTTTTGCAAGAAAAACAAGAGAATTTTAGAAAAGTTTTTAAGATGATTATTGCTTGTTGCAAAGATTGGTGATCTTGCTTTTTTGTTTTAAAAAAGTAATAGTGTGTCGGTATGTCTTTAAGTATTGGAATTGTCGGCTTGCCCAATGTGGGGAAATCCACGCTTTTTAACGCTTTAACTAGAAAGAGTGTGCCGGCAGAAAATTATCCTTTTTGTACTATTGATCCTTCGGTGGGGGTAGTGGCTGTGCCTGATAAACGCCTAGATGAACTAGCTTCTTTCTCCAATTCTCTTAAAAAAATACCGGCAGCGGTTGAGTTTGTAGATATTGCCGGTTTAGTAAAAGGAGCATCTCAAGGTGAGGGTTTGGGAAATCAATTTTTGTCTCACATTAGGGAAGTAGATGCCATTGCTCAGGTGGTGAGAATATTTGATGATAAAAATATTACTCATGTCGCCGAAAAAGTGAGTCCGCTAGACGATGTGGAGGTGATTAATTTGGAGTTATTGCTTGCAGATATGCAAACAGTCTCTAAGCGTTTGTCCAATATTTCTCGTGATATCAAGAGGGGAGATAAAAAGGCTCTTCTAGAGAATGAGATCCTATCTAAATGGTTGGGGTTATTGGAAGCGGGTCAATTCATAGCAACTAAAAATTTTGATGAAACCGAAAAGCAAATGGCCAAAGAATTGAATTTACTATCCACCAAACCAATGTTGTATGTTTTGAATAAGAAATCCGGTACCGCTGAGGCTGATACTAAGCCATTACTTGATTTTTTGGAGCGGACAGAATCATTATATGTTTATGTAGATGCCGGTATAGAACATGAATTGTCTTTATTTGATAATCAAGATGAGAAAAATTCTTTTCGTCAAGAATTGAATATTTCTGATGATGGTATAAATGATTTGATTGTTCAATCTTATCAATTGTTGGGTTTGATAACTTACTTTACAACCGGACCGGAAGAGACCAGGGCCTGGACCATAAGAAAAGGCTGGACGGCACCAGAGGCGGGAACGGCCATTCATACTGATTTTAAGGACAAGTTTATAAAAGCTGAGGTTATCAATTGGCAGACTTTATTGTCAGCCGGATCTCAAGCTAAGGCTCGAGAGAAAGGGCTCGTTAGGACTGAGGGGAGAGAGTATGTAGTGGCAGATGGTGATGTGATTGAATTTAAGATTTAATCAAAAAATCTTATTTGTTAATTTAGGCGATATAATGTTATACTAGTCAAACATTATCAAATACTAGCTTATAAATTATGACTAATAATTTTAGAACACCGATGGCACCTAAAGACTTTTTCTTACATATCGGGTCTTTGGTGATTTTGTATGTTGGTTTAGGGGCTTTGGTTCGTTTGATTTTTCAGGTGATTGATTATAAATGGGCTAGTGATCTTTCTTACTTTAATCCTTCTATTGCTTGGCCGGTAGCCATGCTAATTGTTTTATTTCCTGTTTATGTCTTTTTATTTTGGCTTATAAGAAAAACTTACACTCAAGATGAAACCAAAAAAGAATTACCAATACGCAAATGGTTGACATATTTAACCTTGTTTATTGCCGGGATAATAATTATTGGAAATCTAATAACGGTTTTATATTACTTTTTGGATGGTCAAATATTTACAATCAATTTCAGTTTAAAAATTTTATCTTTACTGACCTTATCTTTGTTTATCTTTGTTTTCTTTTTGTTGGACTTGAGAAACAAACTTCATTCTAGAGGTTATCAATTATTTACTTTTTTAGCTTTTTTGGTGATTACGGGTTCAATATTGGTGGGATTTTCCGTGATGGGCTCTCCAGCTACTCAAAGAGCAGTTAGATATGATCAAGAAAGGATAAGGAATTTGCAAGATATTCAAAATCAAGTAGTTCAGTATTGGCAAACAAAAGGTGCTTTACCGGATACTTTATCTGATTTGGATGATTCTTTGTCTTTCTATGTTATACCGGTAGATCCTGTTACCAAAGAATCATATGGATATAATAAAACTGGAGACTTAGGATTTTCTCTTTGTGCTAATTTTAATTTAGAAAGAAGGGGACAGGTTGGTAGGGCTTATTATCCCTTGTTTATGGAAGGAGAAAATTGGGAT
>JBJHBV010000029.1:1590-7728 GCA_050485705.1 Candidatus Vogelbacteria bacterium | reverse complement strand
TATCTGAAGCGTATACCACGTTCCAGGGCAATCAAGAAGCCTCTGGTATTGCGATATTTATTGAATTGATACATATGGACTCTAAATTAGAGAGTCTCATATGTTTCTGAACTTATGCATAAAAAGTGTACGTAAAAAAAGAACCCCACCAAACGGATTTGGCAGGGTTACAAATACTCAATGTTATCGTCCTCCTTAGGTGCTAAAAATGACGATCAAAGCGATGGTGGCCAAAGGAATAGCCACCTTCAGGAGAAAGATTCCGGACAAGACTTGGTCTTCCCGCATCTCTTTGAAATGGCGAACCATAAGAACCGCCACCACAAAGACCAAAACAAGGACCCCAAGAACCGAAAAAATACCCATCGCTACCCTCCCGTTGTGGCCACCCTAAGTTGGCCGTTTCTTTTTTCCTTTCGTATCCTGCCTTAAATCAAGCACTTTTGTCAATTCCTTAATTTCATCCCTGATAATAGCGGCGGTTTCAAAATCAAGCACTTTTACCGCCTCTGACATTTGGCGCTCTTTTTCTTTTAGAAGTTTTTTGGGGTCACTCAACACTGACTGATCTAAAGCCAACAAACGAGCAACCGTTTTTTGACGCTCACTTTCAATACTTTCCGTAATGTCATTTATTTTTTTAATAATAGTCTGAGGAGTAATGCCGTGTTTCTTATTATAGGTTAATTGTTTTTCTCGGCGACGATTGGTTTCTTCAATCGCTTTTTGCATAGAACCGGTCATAACATCAGCATACAAAATCACCCGACCAAAAACATTACGAGCGGCTCGACCAATAGTTTGAATCAAAGAAACTTCTGATCGTAAAAAACCCTCCTTATCAGCATCCAAAATTCCAATAAAAGATACTTCCGGCAAATCAAGACCCTCTCGCAAAAGATTAACCCCAACCAAGCAATCAAATTTTCCTTTACGAAATTCTGTTAAAATTTTTATCCTATCTAAAGTTTTAATCTCACTATGTAAATATTCTGCTTTGATTTTTTTATTTTTTAAGAAGTCACTTAAATCTTCCGCCATTTTCTTGGTTAAAGTGGTGGCTATGACTCGATGACCTTTTTTAATTTCAATCACCGCTTCTTCAATAAAATCTTTGATTTGCCCTTCATAGCTCTTACCGGCTGTAACCGGTTTTATATCAATCACCGGATCTACCAAACCGGTCGGTCTGATAATTTGTTCCACAATCTGCCCCCCGGCTTTTTTAGAGCTTTTCTCTTTTTCATATTCTCCCGGGGTAGCACTGGTATAGATCACCTGACCTAAGCGCTCTTCAAATTCATTAAACTTAAGAGGACGATTATCAGCTGCACTAGGTAAACGAAAACCATGTTCAATCAGAGTCTTTTTTCGGCTGGCATCACCGGCATACATTCCTCCAATCTGAGGTACAGAAACATGAGACTCATCTATAACAGTCAAAAAATCGGGGGTACCGTCATCAAGGTGAGGAAAATAAGAAAGTAAAGTCTCGGGAGGTTCCCCTTTTTCTCGACCTGATAAGTGTAGAGAATAATTTTCAATACCATTACAATAACCTATTTCTCTAATCATAGCCAAATCATAACCGGTTCTTCTTTTCAATCTTTCGGCTTCTAAAATTTTTCCCTCTTTCTTTAAAATCTTTAATCTCTGGTCCAATTCTTTTTTTATATTTTTTATGGCTTTATCTCTCGCTTCTTCACTCGTTATGAAATGCTTAGCCGGAAACAAGAAAAAATCTTTAGGTTCATCAAGAATAGACCTGGAGATAGAATCTATTTTCAAAATTTCACTGATCTGGCCACCAATAATTTTTACATTATAAATCTCCTTTTCTCCCGGAGGCATAATTTCAATAGAATTACCGACCGCCCTGAAAGTGCCTGACTTCAAATCGGCATTTGTTCTTTCATAATGAATAGATATTAGTTGTCTCAAGAATTCGGCCCGATTGGTTTTCTTGCCTAATTTTATTAATAAATGCTCTTTTAAATAATCCTTAGGATTACCCAAACCATAGATACAAGAAACCGAAGCAACTATGATAACATCCTTTCGGGTTAACAAGGCTTGAGTAGAAGCATGGCGCAGTCGATCTATTTCCTCATTAATTGAGGCGTCTTTTTCAATATAGGTATCAGTAATTGGTATATAAGCTTCCGGCTGATAGTAATCATAATAAGAGACAAAATAATGCACAGCATTTTCCGGAAAAAAATCTTTATACTCCTGAGCCAGTTGAGCGGCCAGAGTTTTATTATGAGCAATAACCAAGGTGGGTTTATTGATTTTATTAATAACATTAGCCACAGTAAATGTCTTACCTGAACCGGTAACCCCTAAAAGAGTTTGGTGTTTAAAACCCCGCTTTAAACCCTCCACCAAACTCGCAATAGCTTGGGGCTGATCTCCGGCTGGTTTAAATTTTGTTTTTAAATTAAATTTATTCATTATTAATTTTGTTAAAACGTCTCAAGGTCTCTTCTTTATATTCATAAAAAGAGTCATCTAAAATGCTTTGCCTTGCCTTTTTTACTAAATTAACTAAGAAATAAAGATTATGAATAGAGGCCAAGGTGCTGGCCAGCATTTCATTGGCTCTAAATAAATGGGCTAAATAAGCTTTAGTATACTTACGACAAGTATAACAGTTACAATTTGTATCTACAGGAGTAAAGTCATTTCTATACTTAGCATTCAGAATATTAATCCTGCCTTCTGAAGTCAAAAGGGTGCCGTTGCGAGCCATTCTGGTCGGTAAAACACAATCAAAAGTATCAATACCATTTTCTATTCCCGTAAATAAATCGGCCACCTCACCGATTCCGAGTAAATGCCTTGGTTTATCTTCCGGTAAAATATTATTAACCCACCCCAAAGCTTCACTCAAGTCATCTTTAGAAAAGGAACCTCCGATACCAAAACCGGCAAACCCTTCTCCTTTCACCCTAAGCTCTGTTAAATATTTAGCTGAAGTCTCTCTTAAATCTCTATACTTACCTCCCTGAACTATTCCAAAAAGCCCTTGTCTAACAAAAGCTTCCTTTTGGGCTATATGAGCCTCCAAAGATCTCTTAGCCCAACGATGAGTCCTTTCCATGGCTTCAATTTGATAGTCATAAGTTTCATTAGGTGAAGTACACTCATCAAAAGCAAAGATTATATCGGCTCCTAATTTATGTTGAATGGCCATAGAAATCTCCGGTGTCAGTCTGTGTGTACTGCCATCCAAATGCGAACGAAAAGTAACCCCCTCTTCATCTATTTTGGCCAATTTATTTTTTGTAACATTTTCTTTTATTATTTGCCTTTCTGTATTTTTAGCAAACTTACTAACTCCCCCTTCACCATAAGCGGCTCCCAAAGAAAAAACCTGAAAACCTCCGGAATCAGTCATTGTGGGGCCAGACCAATTCATAAAAGGATGTAGTCCTCCTGCCAGATCTACCACTTCCGCTCCGGGTTCTAAATATAAATGATAGGTGTTAGCCAAGACACATTCCGCACCCAACTCTTTAACCTGCTCCGGAGTCAATGATTTAACAGTAGCCTTGGTTCCCACTACCACAAAAGCCGGGGTATTAACGACCCCATGAGGAGTAATCAGTCTTCCAGCCCGACCTAATTTGCCTGGTAGTTTTTTGTCTATCTTAAAATCTATCGGTTTCACCAAGACAATCTAAACAATTTAACAATAAAGCACAAGAAAATTTTAATAAACAGGATTGCAAGCCTTACAAATACCGAAGTCTTCCAGCTTATCTAAATACTGGACCACTGTAGTTACAAATTCGGCATGACTCCAAACCAGAGGAGTAGCAGATATTTGTTCACCATTAATAGAGTGCAACTGCTCTGATAAAATACCTGAGGTCTGAGCGTTTGATACAGCCCAAGAAAGTATTTTTTTTACCTCCTCTAAATCTTTTTCATTTTTAGCGCTAACAATCAACCATTGAGCATACCAAAAAGTAGTCACAAACCAAGGATTGCAAGGAGCTCCTTCCGTTTGACGATAATACAGATCATTTTCATACCGACACAAACCGCCAACACTTGTTCCCGGAGTAGCTCTTTCTTTTATATATTTAACGGTTTGAACCGCCCTTTTGTCAGTTGGATTCAAAAGACCAAAATTAAACAATCCAAAAAAACTGGAGACATCAGCCGTATCATCCACAACGATATTTCCGTTCTCATCAATATTTATCATTTTATAAAAAGTCCCCTTTTCTTCATCATACAAATATTGCAAAACAGCTTCTTTGATTTCTTTTGCCGCTCGAACATAACGATTTTCACTTTTGGTCTTACCCAGCAATCTCGCAAAACTTGCCGCTGCCACCAAAGCCCCATATACAGCACAAGCGGTATAAGTATGAATGCCGAATTTTTCCTCCCACAAACCAAAAGATGCCTTTGGTAAACCCGTCTTTTCATCTCGATAAGTAACCATAAAATCAGCCGACGATTTTATCAATTTATTATAAATCTCTTCTATAAATTCCAAATCTTTAGAAAACTTATAATGTTCCCAAAGGGTAAAAATCACAACAGCAGTCTCATCTTCTTGAATTGGAAGTTGAAATTTACCATCATACAGCCAGCCGTGCCAAGAACTACCTAAAGATTTATCGGGGCTGTATTTATGCATCAAATAACCCTCATCGTTTATAACCTCACTGCAAAATTCATAAAATCTTTTGGTAACATTGAAATCTCCCGCCCTATCCAAAGCCCGGCAGGCATAAGCTGCATCTCTGGGCCAAACATAAGCATAAGTATCTTTACCTTTATGCAACATACTGGAATCACCCGAAGCAATTATTCCTCCGGCTACATCGGCATGAGCCCTGATATAGAACAAAGACTTTTTAAAAAGCATTTCAATATCTTTTGACAATCCATGAAAATTAAAATTCTGACGATTCACCCAAGCATGCCAAAAATCTTGAGTTGTCTTGACCAAATAACCAGCCCCTTTAGTCAAAACATACTCATGTAATTGAACCGCTTCATCAATAGATAATCCAACGGTTACCCAATAATACATAAACTTCTCTTCCTTAGGCATAAAACTAGCCGAAAAAGATAAGACTGAATCCACCTGACCATGCTCTATGGGGTTTTTTGAGAGCAAACCATCTTCAGCATCAACATAGCTCCCCTTCATTCCATCAACCTCAAAAACTCCGGTAGTGTAATCATCACAATCCCGACCCTCTAACTGCCCGCCAACCAAGAAAGCCCTCTTATTACGATAATGGATAATAGATTGATGAGTGGGGTCATAATAAGCAGTATGAGCAGTATGAGATTCATAAAGTTCAAACTGCTGGTAAAAGAAAAGTTTAATTGTCCTTTCGCTGTTAGAATTATTATTAATTATAATTCGGCGTAAAAAAATATTTTTTTCATTGTAAACTACATCAGTAAATTTTAACTCTACTCCCAAAACTTGATTAACGGCTGTAAACTTTCCTGAAAAAGTCTCAGGGTCACAATCAAACTTTACCTCCCAAGACTCCTCATCTAACCAAGAAAGCTTGTGATCCACATAAACGCCTATTTTGTGACTATGATGTCCGCCAACATGATTTTCAAGACCAACATATGGAAAATAAAAATCTCTAACCTGACCATGGACATCAAAGTTAATTAAAATATTTCCATTACCCAAAGTTAAAGCCTTAAGTAATAAATTTGTTTTTTCTACTGCGTGCATAAAAATTATTTTACTACCTTCAATTGTAAATCATTTACGGCGTTGATAAAAGCGATATAAGCTTCATATGGGGATTCATAAGGATTAAAATATTTATGAACATCTCCATCATTAAACCATTTAGTACACATATAATAAAAATGATCCGAGGTTTGAAGATATCTCCAAATATTTATTATTTTTTCATCCCCTGTTGCTAAAACCATTTTTTCCAAATCATATATTTTTTTTAAAGCATCTTTTTGCATTTCATTGGAAAGCCAGGCCGACAAAACCCTCTCTACATCTGCCCAAGAAACATAATGCGGAGAGTCTATTTCTCCTCTCGTGGGATATTTTTCTATCGCCTCACTAGGAGTCACAAAATCATTATCGGGATGAGACAATATTTTTTCGGGTAAATGTCTTAG
>JBJHBV010000029.1:0-1580 GCA_050485705.1 Candidatus Vogelbacteria bacterium | reverse complement strand
TCTTAGAAAATCAAAAATACCTGAATCTTCCCATTGATGTTCACCAAAAGTTTCATAATCCATAAACAAATTAACCAAATCCCCGTTACCATTAACCGCTGAAACCCAGTCGGCAAATTTATCAGCCGACAAAGGGTGTTCAGACCAGTCACGAGAAGAAAATCTAAAAGCAATATCATCTGATAGTTTATAATTTTTTAGTAGCAATTTAAGATTTGTATCACCAACAGAATTATAAAGAAAATTAGGACTTCTCCATCCCAAAAGATGATCAGCTCCTTCCGCTAAAATGGCTTTGTAACCCAAACTTCCTATCACTTTGGCTACATCATTACTATAGATAAGCTCCGTATTACGAAAAACCTGAGATTCAGAACCAAACAAATTTTTTATTTTTTCTTTATGTAGAGCTATTTGCTTTTTATACTCATCAACAGAATGAAGAAAAGCTAAAGAGTGATAATAGGTTTCGTTTAAAAACTCAACTCTTCCGGTATCAGCCAATCTCTTGAAAGAATCTAATAGCTCCTGATCATATCTTTCCATTTGATCAATAAAGACTCCGGAAAGTGAAAAACTTATCTTAAATTCAGGATGCTTTTCTAAAAGATCTAACATTAAATTATTAGAAGGTAAGTAGCATTTATGAGCCACCTTAGCCAATATCTTCTTATTATTTAAATCAGTTTCAGAATCATCATCAAAATAATCGTCAATTTTACCAATATCAAAAATTTTGAATTTTTTAATTCTATAGGGCTGATGAACTTGAAAATAGAAACAAACTGAGGCCATTTTATCTTTTAATAATTTTAGCTAATAAATTTTTATAAAAATCTATATATCCAACTACTGATTTATGCCAAGTAATATGTTGAACCTCCGTGTGCCCATTTTCTTTCAAAGTTTGGTAGAGAGCCGGATTATCCACCAGTGCAATTATTTTATCACTCATATCATCTATATCCCAAAAATCAGCCTTTAAAGCATTAGTTAGAACTTCTGAGACTCCGGATTGCCTTGATACCAGCACCGGGGTTTTGTTGACAAGGGACTCAAGTGGGGTTAATCCAAAAGGCTCGGAAACCGATGGTAAAACATATAAATCAGCAGCTTGATATAAAGCGTTTAATTCACTCCCCCTCATAAAACCGGCAAAAATAATTTTGTCAGACAAACCCAAATCAGCCACCCTAGATATCATTTGTTGTTCCATATCACCGGAGCCAGCTACTACAAAAAAAACATTTGGTCTCATTTCCAAAACCCGACGAGCCGTCTCAATGAAATAATCTGGGCCTTTCTGCAGAGTTATTCTACCTACAAACAAAATCATCTTTTTACCCGATTTTTTAAGATTATTTAAATATCCACTTAAATCACTGAAGCCATCTGTTTCTATTCCATTATGAACAACTCTTATCTTTTCTTCCGGAATACCGTAATTTTTCATTATAATATTTTTAGTCCAATGACTGATGGCAATTACCCCGTCAGCTTCCTCCATTCCCCTTTTTTCTATTTCATAAACAGACTGATTGACACCACCACCTCCACTTCTATCAAATTCAGTGGCATGA
>JBJHBV010000028.1:0-7948 GCA_050485705.1 Candidatus Vogelbacteria bacterium | reverse complement strand
GGGTTCGGTCTTTGGAAACCAGTTTTTGGAGGGCTGAAATATCGTATAACCGATAACCGTTTTGTTTATTGCGTTCTGCTTTTAATAAACCCTTTTTATCCCAATAACGGAGAGTTTCGGGGCTTACTTTCAATATTTCAGCTGCCAGGCTGATATTCACTAATTTCTTTGGCATAAGCTTTGGGTTTGAGATATAATAGCTTAGTATTAAGATATAAACAAGAAAACTAATTTTTAATTATAAATTTATGAAAAAGATAATTGGTGGTTTCCGTGGGTGGTTAAAAGGAAGTCCTTCTTTGGATATGACGACTTATTTGATTGCTTTGGTGGGTCTTGCTTTGTTGCCGATTTTTGCCACTCCTTGGGTTCCCGTTTCGGTTGATAAGCAATTTTGGTTGTTGATCCTTTCTTTGATTTTAGTTGTTTTTTGGCTTGTTGGTCGAGTTCAAAAAGGTTTGATAATCATTCCTAGAAGTAAGACCTTATTTTTTGGTTTATTGTTGGTTCTTGTGTTTTTTATTTCGGCCTTATTCTCAGAAAATCAATTTCACTCACTTGTGGGTTCCGGTTTTGATCTGGGTTCGGTAATGTCTATAGCGGTTTTGTTTCTATTGTTTTTGCTTTACAGTTTTATTTTTGATAGACGAGAAAAAGTTCTTAATGCCTACATATTACTTTTCGGGTCCAGTATTTTTCTGGGTGTCTATTTGATGGTTAATGTTTTAATCCGATTTTACAATTTACCTTTTTTTCAAGGTTTGCCTTTGAATATTTTCGGTAATTGGTATTCTTTAGGAATTTTCTTTGGTTTTATCTCTCTTTCAGCTTTGATTATTTTGGAGCTTTTTCCAAGTCAAGGTAATCGTTGGTTTTCTTATTTATTAAGTTCTGTTTTTGCTTTCTCTTTATTTATTTTGGCTTTGGTAAATTACTACCCGGTATGGTTTATCTTCGGGTTGTCTTCATTATTAGTCTTTGTTTATGTTCTGACTTTCGGGGTTAATACAATAAGGGATAAAGATGCTTCCGGCAAAGTGGCAAAAGAAGAAGTATCAAGGAGAGTTTGGCGACCATCTTTTATTGCTTTGCTTATTTCTCTTTGTTTTGTAATTTTGGGAGGACAAGGTGGAGTGGTTAGCGATTCAGTTGATCGTCTATATGAGAGGATTAATTTTGTGTTTGTGGATGATCGACCGATTTGGTCGGATACGGTGGGGGTTGTTAGTGGTACTTGGCGTTCTAATCCGGTATTGGGAGTGGGGCCTAATAATTTTTCCCATGCTTGGGCTTTATTCAAGCCGGAGAGTTCCAATCTTCAGCCTTATTGGAATTTGAATTTTTCTGTCGGGACAGGTCTGATACCGACCTTTTTCTCTACAGTGGGAATTTTGGGTACTATTGCTATCTTGATTTTTGTTAGCAGTATTTTGTTTTATGGTTTACGAGGTATTTTTAATGAAAAGCAAGATGCTATTTCCAGATTGACTTTATTTTTGTTGTTTGCCGGTAGTCTATATTTGTGGATTTTTTCTTTTTTGTTTGCCGTACCGGCCACATTACTGGGTTTGACTTTTATGGTTAGTGGTCTGTTAATAGCGCAACTGGCTTCTGTGGGGATAATAAATTATGGCAAGATTTATCTGACTGATACTTCCAGATCTAATTTTTTTGCTGTTTTGGTGATAGTGGTTATGGTTTTGTTTGGGGTTGCCGGAGTTTATTTTGGGGTCCAAAAATATTGGGCGGCTAATGTTTTTTATAAGGCTTTTGCTGCCAGTAATGAAAGATCTCTAGATGAAACAACAGTGGATATTTTGAGAGCAATCAGGTTTGACTCTCGTAATGAATTATATTATCAAGCCTTAATTTTGATTAATCAGGCAAGAATGATAGAAATAGCACAAGCTACCAACTTGTCTCCGGAAGAAGTTCAAGCTCGTGGTCAAATGATAATCGGCTTATCTGATTCCGCATTTTTTGAGGCTACCAGGCTCAATTCTTTGAATCATCAAAACTATGTTTTAAGAGCTGATTTTATGTGGTTGTTAATGAATTTGGGGGTAAGTGGAGCTGGAGAGCAAGTTAATGATTCTCTGGTTAGGGCTATAAATTTGAATCCTAAAAATCCTTCCTTATATGTGGCCTTAACCAGAACAGCCTTTAATATGGGAGACACAAGAGGAGCTAGAGAGGCAATTGAAGAAGCTTTGAGATTAAAAAACAATTATATTCAAGCCATGTTTATTTTGGCACAGTTAGATCTAGAGGAAGGTTTAGCTGATTCAGCTTTGAGTCGAGCCGAGCAAGCTCTCTTAATGAACCCCAATGATCCGGCTGGTTATTTCCAAATTGGATATTTGTATTATCGTCTAGGTGATTTTGAAGAAGCGGTAGAGGCTTTGGAAAGATCGGTTGCTTCAAGTCCTGGAGGAGTAAATGCTAATAGTCAATATTTCTTAGGTTTGAGTTATGATGGTCTTGGTCGTCGGCAACAGGCCTTAGATCAGTTTGAAGCCATCCTGCAGTTTAATCCGGGTAACAGTCAGCTTGTTGAGATTGTTAATAATCTTAGGGCTGGACGCCCCGCTTTATCAGGAAATGAGGTTTCACCGATAGAAGAGATTGAAATTGAGATTGAATTACCAATAGAAGAAGAGTAGGATTGATGGTCAGTAAGATGTTTCATTATTTGTATAGAGAGTTTGGCGGCCTCCATCAGGCCGCTTTTATACTCGGTTTGTCAGCTTTGTTCTCTCAGATTTTAGCTTTGGTGAGAGATCGTTTGTTGGCCTATAATTTTGGGGCCAGTTTGCCTTTGGATATTTATTATACTTCTTTCAGAATACCCGATCTTATTTACGTCTCTTTCGCTTCTTTTGTCTCGGTTACTGTTTTGATTCCATTATTGATAGATAAGGCTGAAAAAAACAATCAAATGGAAGTCAAAAATTTTCTTAATAGTGTTTTGACTGTTTTTTGTCTGGTAATGGTTTTGGTTAGTTTGGTTTTTTTCTTTTTACTGCCTTATTTGATTCCGGTAATAGGTCCCGGTTTTACGGCTGAAGATCGTGAGACTCTTTTGGTTTTATCTAGGGTTTTATTATTGTCACCCTTTTTGCTTGGTTTATCTAATTTGTTTGGTAGTGTCACTCAAGCTTTTCGGCGTTTCTTTGCTTATAGTTTGAGTCCGATTTTATACAATGTTGGAATTATCTTTGGGATCTTGTTTCTTCTGCCACAATTTGGTCTATTAGGGATTGTTTTTGGGGTGGTGATTGGCGCTTTTTTCCATTTTTTGATTCAGTGGCCGGGGGTTGTTACTTCCGGGGTCGTCCCCAGATTTACTTTAAACATAGACTGGCCGGCTATCAAGAAGGTGGTCTTGATTTCTTTACCTAGAACCATTACTTTGTCGGCTCATCAGTTATCAATTTTGGCTTTGGTGGCTATTGGTTCTTTATTGACTGCCGGATCAATCACGGTTTTTAATTTGGCTTTTAATTTGCAATCGGTGCCTTTAATGATTATCGGGGTCAGTTACTCGGTGGCCGCTTTTCCTACTTTGGCTAGGTTGTTTACTAAAGGTCATTCCGAAAGATTTTTAAACCAAGTGGCGGTATCTGTCCGACATATAGTTTTTTGGTCTTTACCGGCTATTGGCCTATTTATTGTATTACGGGCGCAAATAGTGAGGGTTATTTTGGGAGCTGGAGAATTTAGTTGGAATGATACCAGCTTAACAGCCGCTGTCTTGGCTTTGTTTGTTGTTTCAGTCTGGGCTCAAAGTTTAATCAATCTATTGGTTCGTGGTTATTATGCTGGTGGTAAAACTAAAATTCCTTTAATTATCAATACCTTATCTTCTTTGTCGGCGATAGTTTTTGCTTTGCTGCTCTTGCGCTTGTTTGATGCTTCTTTACACTTTCGCTTTTTTATAGAAACTCTCTTCAGAGTAGAAGATATTATCGGTTCCGAGGTCTTGATGTTGCCCCTGGCTTTTAGTGTTGGGGTAATGTTGAATATAGGGTTGTTGTGGTTGTTTTTTGAAAAAGACTTTGGTAAATTGTCCGCTGATGTAGCGCCAACTTTTTTTCACTCCTTTGCCACGGCTGTTTTTGCCGGTTTCGTCACTTATCTGGGGCTTTCTATTTGGGCCGATATTTTTGACACTGGCACCTTTTGGGGTATATTTTTACAAGGTTTGTTGGCTGGAATATTCGGTATTGTAGGTGGTTTTTTGCTCCTGGTTACTTTAGACAACAGGGAATTGAAAGAGTTTATAGCCTCTTTTCGTGTTCGTTTCCGTAAGGTTAAACCTATTATTCCTGACCCGGAAGAGTTGTAATTTTTAATATATGAAATTTGAACAAGTTAGAAATTTTTCTATTATCGCCCACATTGATCACGGTAAGTCTACTTTAGCTGACCGAATGTTGGAGGTAACTAAAACGGTTGAAAGTCGCAAAATGCGTGAGCAGGTTCTTGATAGTATGGAGCTGGAAAGGGAAAGAGGTATTACTATTAAGATGCAACCAGTGAGAATGAATTATGAGTTAGAGGGTAAATCTTTCGTCCTCAACCTTATTGATACTCCTGGTCATATTGATTTTTCCTATGAGGTATCTCGAGCTCTGAAGGCAGTAGAGGGGGTCGTGCTTTTGGTTGATGCGACTCAAGGAGTGCAAGCTCAAACTCTAACAGTTTTGGATATGGCCCGTAAACTTGATTTGGTTATTATTCCGGTGATGAACAAAATTGATTTACCTTTTGCCAGAACCGAAGAGGTGGCTGTAGAAATTATGAATCTACTTGATTGTCAAAGAGAAGAAATCTTGGCCGTGTCTGGTAAAACCGGCCAAGGGGTGGAAGAGTTGTTGTCAGCTGTGATTGAAAGAATACCCCCACCTGAATCTTCTTATGACATTGGGTCTCGAGCTTTGGTTTTTGACTTTGAATACTCAACTCACAAGGGGGTGGTGGTGTATGTTCGAGTTTTGGATGGTAGTTTTAAAAAGGGAGATAGTTTGGTTTTTTGTGCCAGTGGAGAAAAATTCTCTGTTTTAGATCTTGGTGTTTTTACCCCGACTATGCAATCCTCTAAAAGTTTGTCTGCGGGTGAAATAGGCTACTTGGTAACCGGTATTAAAAGAGTAGGAGAAGCTAAAGTGGGAGATACTATAACCACTGTTGGTAGTGGCCTACCCTCTGTTCCGGGCTATATGAATCCTTTGGCTGTTGTTTGGGCTTCAATTTATCCCGAAAGTCAAGATGACTTTGTCTTGTTGCGACAGGCTTTGGAAAGATTAAGATTGTCTGATGCTTCTATTAGTTTTGAAGAGGAGGCCCAGAGTTCTTTAGGGAGAGGTTTTCGTTGTGGATTTTTAGGAATGCTTCATTTGGAAATAGTTACCGAACGACTGAAAAGAGAGTTTGGTTTGGAATTGGTCATAGCTACTCCAACCATTAGTTACGAGATCTTGGATGAAAAAACCGGGCTCAAGGAGGAGGTTTATTCGCCCCATTTGTTCCCCGCTGATTTAAAACACAAAAAGGTCTATGAAAGATGGATAGAGGCTAAGATTATTACCCCGGCAGAATATTTGGGGCAAATAATGACTTTACTATACGAACATGAAGCAGAAATAGTAAACACGGAGAACTTTGGTGATAACAGAACAGCTCTGGTTTTGGCCATGCCTTTACGGGAGTTGATGAGAAATTTTTTTGATGAATTAAAGAGCGCCACTTCCGGTTTCGCCAGCCTCTCTTATTCTATGACCGATATGCGCTTGGCTGATGTGGTGCGTCTTGATATTTTGGTGGCGGAAGAAGTAGTACCGGCTTTTACCAGAATTGTTGCTAAACGACGAGTAGAAAAAGACGCCGAGGAAGTGGTGGAGAGACTGAAAGCAATTTTACCTAAACAATTGATTGTGATTAAGATTCAAGCTCAGGCCTTGGGAAGAATCATTGCTTCTCGTTCTTTGTCGGCTCTTAGAAAAGATGTAACCGGATATTTGTATGGAGGAGACATTACCAGAAAGATGAAGTTGTTAGAAAAACAGAAAAAGGGTAAGAAGAAAATGCAACAAAGAGGAAAGGTAAACATCCCTCAAGATGTGTTTTTGAAAATGATCAGAAATAAGGACTAGCCTATTGAAATAAGAAAGGGAAAGTATATAGAGCAATCATTCCAACTGTTACTAAAATAGCGACAATAATCGAGATCACCCTTAAAGTTTTTTTATGTTTGCGCTCAAAAATCATAATTAGTAGTATAAGACTAAGATGAGAGAATTACAAGCCAGAAGAAGGTTAAGACGATTTGTTTACTCAAAAGTAACGGTGGTGGTTTTGCTTATTTTAGTTATTTTTGTGGGGAGATCGGTCTGGAGTGTTTATCAAAAAAATAGGATTGCCAACTATCACTATGTTCAGTCTGAAATTAGATTAAATGAATTGCGTGAGAGGCAGTCTGAAATAGAGTCAGATGTCAGGCGTTTGTCTTCTGTTAGGGGTAGAGAAGAGGAGATAAGAAGGACATTACCAGTAGCTAAAGAAGGGGAGAGGGTTATTGTTATTCTGGATCAAGATCTAGAAAGTGGTCTAGAGGAAAATTTGGAATCTGCACCTAAAAAATCAACTTGGCGGGATTGGTTTAGGGTTTGGTTTGATTGATTTTTGTGTTAAAATGGTACTATTATCATTAAATTGTAATTACTTATGAGTGATAAAGAAGTAAATATTTACACTACCCCGTCCTGTCAGTACTGCAAATTGGCTAAAGACTTTTTTCAAGCCTATAATGTAACCTATGCAGAACATGATGTACAAACCGATGTTGACAGAAGACAGGAAATGATCGAAAAAAGTGGTCAAATGGGAGTACCGGTAATTTTTGTCGGTGAAGAAATGGTGATTGGCTTTGACCAGGACCGCCTGTCTGAACTTTTGGGACTTTCAGCTTAAGGTTCTTTTTTTCTCTAAAATATGTAAAATAAATGGGGTAGTAATACCCTATTTATTTTGCCCTTGTAGTTAAATGGATATAACAGTCCCGTCCTAAGGGATAGTTGGGGGTTCGATTCCCTCCGAGGGCACAAAAATAAGGAGCTTAAGGCGGAGCCTTTAGCGAGTATATTTTAGTAGTGTTCGGAGGGAATCGAACCGAGGTCGTGCGAAGCCGGCGGAGCCGTTACGACCGAGTGGGGGTCGAGGGAGTGAGATTTTTATGAGCCCAAGGGGTGAAAGAAAAATCCACGAGAGTGACCGATTCCCTCCGAGGGCACAAAATAAAAAAACGAAGTGTGGATACACTTCGTGACTATTATTTTGTAGTCTTTGGTGGAAATCGAAAGACGGAGGCCGCGAAGCTACCCGGAGGTAGGGTGTGGCCGAATCCGGGCAGGAGCCACCCAATATTTTAGGAGAGAAACGAACTAAAATATTGAGGTGAGCTGACGCCGATTCCCTCCGAGGGCACCGAAATAAAATGCTGGATAATGAGCCCTTAAATATTTATTTTGTGTTATTATTTACACATGGATCAAGAAGATAAAAATATTCTTAAAAAACTAGTTAAACTAGAAGAAGATAATAATAGAATTTTACATATTTTACTGCGAGCTTATAGATTTAATGTGGCTTTTCAGGTTTTGAAATGGGTAATCATTATTGGTTCTGCTATTGGTTTATATTATTTCTTTCAGCCGGTTTTACAGCAATTTCTTGAGGTTTATGCTGGTTTGGGCAATATTATTCAAGCCCCTACATCTATTTTTGACTCATTTCAAGAAAATATATCTCGTTAGTTGTATACTCTGCATAAGTTCAGAAACATATGAGACTCTCTAATTTAGAGTCCATATGTATCAATTCAATAAATATCGCAATACCAGAGGCTTCTTGATTGCCCTGGAACGTGGTATACGCTTCAGATATATGA
>JBJHBV010000027.1:0-7966 GCA_050485705.1 Candidatus Vogelbacteria bacterium | reverse complement strand
AGATGGATGAAAGCGAGCTTTTAAATGAGTATCTTTATCATCAGCAAAAAGTTTTTGAATATAAATTAAGTAAAGCCCAGCGGGTAGAAGACGGGGTGGTAGATAATGCGGTTGCTTATTTAAAACGTTACTTTGAAAATTATCCCGAGAAATATTCTGCCAGCTTTGCCGGGGCTACAATAGAAAGAGTGAAATCGGAACTTAAAGAAAAGCTTGATAAGCATAATGATGAATTATTAAAAAAAGACAGAAAAGCTTTGGCTGAATTTGCAAAGCAGGTTTTACCCGGTTCTAATCCAAGACCTGAGGATGTAGTAAGAGGTATTTTAGAAAACAATAAGTAAATATGTTTGATAATAGTGTCATCGAAAAAGCTAAGCGTTTGGGACATCTTCTAGCCTCTTCTCCTATGTCTGACAATATGAAAGATGCTCTAATTGCCAATGTACCCCATTTAGACGAAGAGGCTTTAGATAGAGTAATCAATGCTCTAGAAGCTGAACAGGAATTTCTTGATCACCTAGAAAGAGAATTACGATCTTATACGATTTGGCAAGAAGAGGAATGGGAAAAGTTAGCCATGCTTCAAAGCAGAGTGGCGGAAGACTTTTTGGAAGAAGAAATAAAAGATTTAGAAAGGCAAGCAAAAGTAGATGAATTAAAGTCTCAGGGTTAGTTTATTTTTTTGTTTATAAATTCTAAAGCTTTTTGAGGATCTTTGAACCATGATATTTCCTTGTCTTTTTTAAACCAAGTCGTCTGTCTTTTAGCGTATTGATTTATCGCTGTCTCTAATTTTTTCACCATCATCTCTCTGTCTAGTTCCTTTTTTAGATATAGATTTATGAATCGGTATTCTAAGCCTAGGTCGCGCAATCTTCGGTCTGTTAATTGGGATCGTAAATTTTTTACCTCTTTTATTAATCCTTGGTTAAGCCTTCGTCTTAGTCGAGTCTTAATTTTTTCATACACTTCTTCTTTTCCGGGATTTAAGCCGATTTTTATAAAGCTGTAAGGAGATTTGTTTTTTGTCAGTTTGGGGGTATATCCCAGTATCTCAGACAATTCTATGGCTCTTATTAATCGGACTTTATTTTTTTGATCTATTGTTTTCAGTCTTTGAGGATCTTTTGATTTTAAGATAGCTACTAATTCTTCGGCTGATTTTTTTTGTAACTTGGATCTTAATTTTTTATCTGGTTTAACGGATGGTAAGTCAATGTTGTCGGTAATAGTTTGAATATAGAATCCGGTGCCACCAACAATAATGGGTATTTTTTTATTTTTTAATATCTTGTTAATAGCTTTTTCTGCTTTGGTTTTAAACTGGCTAGCAGTAAAGGTTCTCGTTGGACTGACTACATCTAGTAGGTGATGGGGTATACCTTTCATTTCTTTGGTTGTTATTTTTCCGCTACCTATGTCTAAACCTTTGTATACCTGTCTAGAGTCAGCTGAGATTATTTCCCCGTCTATTTTTTTGGCGATTGTTACTGCCAAATCACTCTTGCCGGTGGCAGTTGGCCCAACAATGACGATAATGATTGGTTTTTTCTTCATGTTTTATAAGACTACAACAAAAAGAAAACCCCGCAACTAAGTGCGGGGTGAGTTTTTGCGGGCAAACCTTTCAACCATCTGTTGATTGAAGGTGGGAATCCTATTCTCAAAACCTTCAGGGTCTTCCGTAGTCACAAAGACGTCCTGGTGACAGTTGGGAGCCGAGAAGCGAATTTGGATAGATTTACCGTCTGAATTTACAATCGAGACCGGATCGGTATGGCCGTTCTCGGTTTCCTTGCGTTGCTCCGGTCTAATCTTTTCAATGGTTCTATCCCTTTCCATTTGTTTGATTACCGGAGCGAATTCGGTAATCAATGTTTTGTTCCCGGATAGTTTCGGATGCTTGGCTCGGTTTTTCATTGAGGTTACCCTCCTTCCAATCTCAAACTAACCTAAAAATTAATTTTCGTAAACCCCAATTGCTTTATAGCTAAAATTAAAGTACAATGTTGGCTGTCATTTAGCCGGAGTGGCGGAATCGGTAGACGCGCACGACTCAAAATCGTGTCTCGCAAGAGGTGGGAGTTCAAGTCTCCCCTCCGGCACCAAATATATAATTTCTAGTACTAAATTTAAGGTTAAAATTTTTGGATTATTTTTTTTGTGATAAAATACAGACTATGGATGATCCCACATATAATAATGCTGTATTTTGGATAGAGGTTTCTAAAATCAGACCTAATCCTTATCAGCCTCGTAAAGAATTTAATCAAGACAGACTGAGAGATTTATCTGACTCCATACGCCAGTATGGGGTTCTTCAGCCCTTAGTGGTTACTCGACAAGAGATAGAAAAACCTGAGGGTGGTTTAGCGGTGGAATATGAGCTTATAGCAGGAGAAAGGCGTTGGAGAGCTTCTCAGATGGCGGGTTTGTACCAAGTGCCGGCCGTTATTCGTTCTGGTGAACAAACCGACAAAATGAAGCTTGAAATAGCTATCATTGAAAATTTACAAAGAGAGGATTTGAATCCGGTAGACAGAGCCCAAGCTTTTACTCAATTGGCTACTGAGTTTAATCTTAAACATACTGAGATTGCCAAGAAGATAGGGAAGAGCCGAGAATATGTTTCCAACAGCATTAGAATTTTGGCTTTACCTCAGGAAATTTTAGAATCTCTGATGGCTGGTCATATCAGTGAGGGTCATACTAGACCTATTTTAATGTTGACTGACAGACCGGAAGAGCAAATGACCTTGTTTAAGGAGATTACTTTAAAGAGACTGACGGTAAGAGAAGCTGAAGGTATTGCCAGGCGCATTGCTTATGACAAAGTTCGCAAGAAAGATACTTTTATTGAACCGGAAATAATAGAACTGGAAGAAAGGCTTACCGAGCGTTTTGGAACCAGAGTAAAAGTAGAGAAGAAGCATCAAGGGGGGCAAGTAAGAATAGATTTCTTTTCTCCTGAAGATCTAAAACATATTATTAGTTTGATGGACGAAAAAACCAGTAAAGCTTTTGAGGGTCAGGGTGTTGATGAGAAAGAACCGGTATTGGGAGAAGATCTTATTGTGGAGGGAGAGATTATAACTCCTGATTCAGGCAAAAAAGACGACGAGGAAGAATTATACTCTTTAAAGAATTTTTCTATTTAATTCCTTCTTAGTATATTAAGTTTTTTTAGGAATCCGGTTTTGGCTTTTTGTTCTTTGTGAAGGAAAGATCTGATGTGCCTTTTGGCGTTTCCGGTTTTTACATAGTCAAACCATTTACCGGTGGGATGATTTTTTTCTTTGGTTTCTATATAAACTACATCATTGCTTTTTAGTTCGGTGTTTAAGGAGACAAATTTACCGTTTACTTTGGCTCCTGAGGCGTGATCGCCTATTTCAGAATGAATTGTGTAAGCAAAATCAAGGACAGTAGAGCCGCGAGGGAGTTCTATCACATCTCCTTTGGGGGTAAAAACAAACATATGCTCCTGAAAGAAATCAGTTTTTAGAGTTTGTAGAAATTCTTCCGGTTTTTTTAGATCTGCTTGTGCTTCAAGTAACTGATTAAGCCATTTGGTTTTTTTGGCCAACTTACCTCCACTTTTGGGTTTGCCGGTTTCGTCGTAGGTTAGATGAGAGGCCAGACCATATTCCGCTTCTTGATGCATCTCTTTTGATCTGATTTGAATCTCTACAATTCCATCTCCTGTAAAAACCGCGGTGTGTATACTTTGATAGCCGTTTGGTTTAGGGGTAGCAATATAGTCTTTTAATTTTCCGGGTACCGGTCGCCACATAGAGTGAATAATACCTAATACTCTATAGCATTCGTTTATATCGTTTACTATGATGCGCATAGCCGAAATGTCATAGATTTCTTCTATGTCCATACCTTTACTTTTCAATTTATTGTAAAGAGAGTATAAATATTTAATACGATAATCCACCTTAGCATCAGCTAAATTATTTTTAGCCAATTCTCTCTGTAGACTTTTGTAGACTTTTTCTAATCTTTTTAATGTCTCTTTTCCTTTTGTTTTTCTTAAGGCAACAACTTGTTTGTATTCTTCAGGATAAACATAGGGGAAACTGGCGTCTTCTAACATACCCTTCAATTTCCAAATTCCCAAACGATTAGCAATGGGGGCGTAGATCTCAAGTGTTTCTAAGGCGATTCTTTTTTGTTTGTCGGGTCTGACATGTTCTAGGGTTTTTATGTTATGCAAACGATCCGCTAATTTGATCATCACTACTCGCACATCTTCAGCCATAGCCATAAAAAACTTACGCAAACTTTCTACATGTCTCTCCATCCCTTGGTATTTTAGTTTGCCCAGCTTGGTTACTCCCTCCACTAAGAACAAAATATTTTTTCCAAATTCTCTTTCTATGTCTTTTTCCGTTACAGGAGTGTCTTCTAGAGTGTCATGAATAAGTCCAGCGGTAATGGTTTCAATATCGGCTTTCATAGTGGCTAGAATTTTAGCCACCTCAAAGGGGTGAACAAAATATGGTTCACCTGAAAATCTAGTCTGATCTTTATGGGCTTGTTCTGCAAAAGTATAAGCCTTAAGTAAGATTGCTTTATCTTTATCTTTTAATTCTGGTATTAAATCAAACAGTTCTTTTATATCCGTACTCATATTTG
The DNA here is from genome assembly GCA_050485705.1 of Candidatus Vogelbacteria bacterium. Classification (GTDB taxonomy): domain Bacteria; phylum Patescibacteriota; class Minisyncoccia; order Phycocordibacterales; family XYD1-FULL-46-19; genus JBJHBV01. Next base: position 3,319 of record JBJHBV010000027.1, on the reverse strand, counting down.
ATGATATTAACAGATATGAGCTGAAATTAAACCCCGTTTTATTTGTCTAATTTATGAGGGTTATGATTGGGACAAGTTTTATCAGAACATCTGTCGGGAATAGTCTTGGTACCTTCCATCATTAAGTGGGGGCAAGGTCCATTTTCTCTTGGGTAGCCGCAAGTTTTGCCGGTTGGTTTACTTTTAATGATGTGTTTACATTCCGGGTAATTGGAACACCCGTAGAAAATACCAAAACGTCCTCTTTTTTCCATCATGGTACCTTTATGACAAACAGGACATTCTACCCCAGTATTGCCTGGAGCATCTTTAGGATCACCTTCTTTAATGTATTTACATTTGGGATATTGATTACAAGAAATAAATTTACCAAAACGTCCCTCCCTCTCTATTAATTGACCCTTTTTACATTGAGGGCAAGATTCTCCGGTCTCTTTAGGGCCAGCTAATTCTTTTCCTTCTAGTGTTAGGGCTCCATTACAATCTGGGAATCTCTCACAGCTGTAAAAAGTTCCGGTTTTACTTAATTTTCTTACCATACCCGATCCGCAGACTGGACATACTATGCCGTCTGGAGCTTTACCCAGATTGGAGATTTTCTCCATGTCTTTTTTGCTTTTAATGGTGTCTGTGAAGGGTCCGTAAAAATCTTTTAGGGTATTGGTGTAAGTTTCCTTACCTTCGGCAATTAGGTCTAGCTTATCTTCCATTTGAGCGGTGAAAGAGTCACTAATGTAATCGGTAAAATGATTTTCTAAAAATTCACTCACTACTTCACCGGTTTCTGTGGGGAATAGAGTTTTACCTTCTTTTTCCACATATCCACGATCAACAATAGTTTTGATTATGGGGGCGTAGGTGCTTGGGCGCCCAATCCCTCTTTTCTCTAATTCTTTGACTAATCCGGCTTCTGTGTAACGATGAGGCGGTTCTGTCTCTTTGGCGATTGATTTTATGTCAATTAAAGTTAATTTATCTCCTTGCTTAACTTGAGGCACTTCAACATCTTCACTCCTGGAATGAGGGTCTGCTAAAAGCCAGCCCGGCATCATAACGCGTCGGCCACTGGCAGTAAAGACCGGAATATCTTTATCAATAGCCTCAGCGGTAATTTTGGTCTGCATGGCTTTGGCTGGTATCATTTGGCTGGCGACAGTTCTTTGCCAAATTAAACGATATAGTTTTTTTTCTTGCTCATTGCTACCTGCCACCTCTTTGTTTAAATTTGAAGGTCGAACTGCTTCATGGGCTTCTTGGGCGTTTTTACTTTTTTTACTATAGACTTGGGATTGATAGTATTGGTCCCCAAATTTTTTTTCTATCACTGATTTTATTCCTTTCTGGGCTGAGGCACTTAAATTGGTACTATCAGTTCTCATATATGTAATGTGGCCTGCTTCATAAAGTTTTTGGGCCAAGCGCATGGTGTTGCTGGGAGATAGGCCTAGTCTGGAAGACGCAGCTTGTTGAAGGGTGGAGGTTGTAAAAGGAGCTCGGGCTCTTCGGTTCACCTCTGTTTCCTTCACTTCTTTTATTTGCCAGTTAGCTTTTTGGCCTTGTTTTAGTATCTCTTCTACCTCCTCCTCTTTTTTTGGTTGCTGACTACAAGTAAATTTAATAGTTTCTTTTTTTTTGGTATCAAGATCTGCTTCTATGATCCAATATTTTTCCGGTTTAAAGGCTTTTATTTCTCTTTCTCTTTCCACTAAAATGCGCAGGGCTGGTGATTGCACCCTACCGGCTGATAAGCCATAGCGTAGTTTTTGCCAGATTAGACCTGAGAGGTCGTAACCAAAAAGACGATCCAAAACCCTCCTCGCTTCTTGAGCGTAACGTAAATTATCGTCTATTTTTCTGGGGTGACTAATAGCTTCCTTAACTGCTTCTTCGGTGATTTCGTTAAAGATTATTCTTTTTGGGTTTTTCAAACCAATAGCTTCTTTGATATGCCAAGCGATGGCTTCTCCTTCTCGGTCGGGGTCTGTGGCCAGCACCACTTCTTCTGCTTCTTTAGCCAGCTTTTTTAATTCTGAAACCACCTTTTCTTTTCCGGCAGATGTCTCATAGTGAGGAGTAAAGTTATTTTCAATATCAATCGCATTTTTGTTGGATTTCGGTAAATCTCTAATATGCCCAACACTGGCTTTCACCTTGTAGGCATTATCTAAATATTTTTCTATGGTCTTAGCTTTGGCTGGTGACTCAACGATTAATAACTTCATAAATTACAAAAGATAAATTAATTATTTGTCACTAAGTAGTACTACAAAGGAAAATATTTTGCAAATTGATAGTTTAGTTTAAAACAAATTTTCCACCGATTTCTTTTATTAATCCTCGGACTTCCATTTGAGACAAGGTTATATTAATGATGTTGGCCGGTAGGTTACTTTTTATAATGATTAAGTCTCTTTCTAATCCTTCCGTCTTTAATAGTTGATGAATTATTTTTTCTTCCGGACTCAATATTTTCTCAAGTAAGCTATCTGCTGATTTTTCTTCTACTGATTTAATATCTAAGACTTCCAGTATATCTAAACTGCTGGTAATGGGAGTAGCTCCCAACTTTAGTAGATTATTTGATCCTCGGCCGGAAGGAGAGAAAATAGACTGGGGGACTGCCAGCACTTCCCGATTATAATCAAGAGCTAAGCGGGCAGTGATTAGGGTCCCTGATTTTTCCCCGGCTTCTATTACTAAAGTAGCGTGAGATATTCCAGCCATTATTCTGTTTCTTTGAGGAAAGGTATAGGGAGTTGCTTTGGTCTCGGGACTAAATTCTGATAATAATGCTCCGCCTGCTTCTATAATTTTTTGAGCTAGATTGAAATTGGTGCGTGGGTAGAGGTTTTTAGGATCTAAGCCTGATCCAGGTATGGCTACTGTCGGTAGACCCGTTTCAAGTGCTTCTTGGTGAGCAATACTGTCTATACCCAGAGCCAGTCCCGAAACAATAGTAATTGGATAGCCAGCTAAATCAGATAGTAATTTTTTACAAGCTTGCTTGCTGTAGTCTGAGTATTTTCTGGAACCGACAACAGTTAGGTATTTGAAATGTTGATTAGATGGTAATTCTCCTACCAGATACATTTTTTCTGGATAAGCTGGAATTTCTTTTAAAAGTGAGGGGATAGCATTTTTTTCTATTTCTTGAATTTCCCAATTCATATTGATTATTGTAGTCAATTGGTTTCTTTTGTGTCATTATGACTGTGGACAACAAAAAGGAGTTTTACCATGAGAAGAGACCCAAAGTCTACCCGTCCTCAACAGAAGAACCCTTTCCGAAAGGGTAATCAACAGACTCTGAAACCCTCCC
>JBJHBV010000026.1:0-8002 GCA_050485705.1 Candidatus Vogelbacteria bacterium | reverse complement strand
GTTTCAAACAGACGAGTCTCATCGCCAATCTCCACTTCATATGGCAATCTGGCGTACTCTCCTCGTAATGTTTGCTCAAGAGAATCAGTATCAAAAGCTATATTGCGTCCATTAATTGTAATTTCAAATGGCAATCTTGAAAGCTCTTCTGCTACCAAACCCACAATCTCATCATTTCCGTTTTGATCATTATCATCACCTAAAAAGACAGGGATAAAAATAATGAACCCAAACACCACAACAACTAAAATAATTAACCAAAATATACGCATAAAGAAGTTATATTTAATATATTTTTATTGTATCAAATCATTACAGATGAACACAAACAAATATCTATTCTCTATCTTCAAGAAATTTATTTTTAAGAAAAATAGTTTTTATACAAAATTAAAAGGCGTGTAATATTGCATTGTAATACAAGGTTTCATGCTTTGACGGACTCCTATCTAGTAATCGAGCATAATTTTTGATAGCAAAAACTATCAAAAATTTCGCTTACTGCCGGTCTACTACTCGAACCGTCTCGGTCGCCCATGATTGGTGTGGCTTAAAATTCAGCAAAAACCCGCTTGTTTTCTGAGTCAATTCGAATTTTGTTTCCGTACGGCATTGGAATTTGTGGCTCGGTGTGGCCAAAATCCATGTTCTGTACAATCGGAATATCTTTATTATATGCACGAACAATTTTAATAATTGCTTCTTGCTGTTCCTTTCTGTAAGCAACTCGCTCTTCAGGATTTCGAAGTTTATCGAACTCTCGCGCTTTGGCGCGACCCACGCAAACACCCTGGACTCGATCCAAAATTCCTCTCTCGCCCAATGCTCTGAACACTCGACTTACATAATCTGCAGACGGGATTTCTTCTGATGTCTCCAACATAAGTACTATATTTTCAAATTGTTCGAGAGATGGGATTTCTACCCCGTGGCGTAGCATTTCATCAACAGATTCCACACACCCTCCCCAAAGTAACCCTTCGCCATTTTTGTCTCCATCCCATGACCAGCCCTCGTTCTTTTCGTACTCTCTTTCATTCTCAAGTTGAGCTGGATCGCCCCAATCCAGTCCGAGATCATTAAATGATTCGCTTGGTAGTAATTCAAATTCTCCTGCATCAAATAATGCGTGCTTGATATATTTCACTGTATACTCATTCATTTCTTTCTGATGAGCAAACTGAGTAAAGAGTGCTGCTCCATAAAAAGATGGGATTCCATTCAAAAACAAAAAATTGGCAAAATGAGAACAATCACTATATCCAAAGAATGGTTTGGGATTATTAACAAATGGCTCACTTGGTAGATTCTTGATGTATGTAACTTGTATATCACCTCCAAGAGTTGAGATAACGGCTTTTATCTCTGGATCAGAAAAAGCAGCGATGAGATCATCTGCTTTTTCTTCAGTAGTTGCTTCAAGTTTTGCAGTTGCTGAGTACTCGACAGGTTCTAGTTCAAATACCTCTCGAATTCTCTTCAGACCGAGCTCATGCACGTGTGGCCACACGGCGGAAGCCGCAAAACTAGGTGACACAATTGCCACTTTATCTCCTCTATAAAGTTTTTGTGGTTTTTTGAATTTCATAAAGTTCTTTTGTCCAGAGAGGGTGGTTTCAGGGACTCGAACCATTTTCCTTGAAATATGGCCTATTTTAGGCATCACGGTCACTCTCATTACTTGGCTGCCGGACTAGGACTCGGTGTCAGCTCACCTCGCTATAATTGTTCGCTTCGCTTCAATTCTAGCGGGTGGCTCCTACCCGGACTCGCCGACAAGCACTCACTTCGTTCGTCTTGTATACCGACTCCGTCTTTCTCGTCCTAGTCCGGTCTAGTAATCGAGCATAATTTTTGATAGCAAAAACTATCAAAAATTTCGCTTACTGCCGGACTAGGACTCGAACCTAGATACCCAGGACCAAAACCTGGTGTCCTACCATTAGACGATCCGGCAATGGATCAAACAGTAATACTTTAGCAAAAAGTCTTATTCAAAGCCAGAGTATATATTACTTTGCCTCAGCACCACTCGACTCTATCACCTTAATTAAAGCCATTTCTAGTGGTAATTGAGGTAAATAAGCATATCCAATATCGTTATAGGCAGAAAGAAATTCTTTCAAAATCTTAGGTAAAATAGAAGATGAGGGGCGATTTTTGATATCTTCCAAAAAAGAAATTTCTTCTTTACTCATATCTTTGGTTAATTCCTTCTCCATTTCAGGGGCAAATTTCAAAAGCATAGCTAAGCGCAATTCTGTTAAAACCAATTTGGTAAATATTCTGAAGTCTTTATTTTCTTCAGCCAATCGACGCAATATTTCTAAACCACCAGAAGTGTCTTGATCTAAAATAGAAACAATGAAATTAAAAACCGACCATAGACGAGGAGAACCGGTAATAGACTCTACCATTTCAATAGTCACAACTTTGTCAGTGGAAGAATTGATAACTTTCTGCAAGTGCCCGATGGTATCACGAAAAGAACCCTCCCCCAGAAAGGCCAACAATCTCGCCGTATCAGCTTCTATTTGATAGCCTTCTTTTTTGGCTATGTGTTTTACTTGTTTAGCTAAAATATCGTCAGTTGGTCTTTTGAATGTATGGGCTTCGCAACGAGAAATGATAGTCTCCGGTACTTTATGTAACTCAGTGGTGGCTAAAATAAAAATAACATGCTCTGGCGGTTCTTCTAAAGTTTTTAAAAGAGCATTAAAGGCTTCTTTGGTCAACATATGGACCTCATCAATAATGTAAACCTTAAAGCGAGAGTCAAAAGGTAAAGTTCTGACGCCCTCTCTGAGTTCTCTGATTTCATCAATACCTCTATTAGAAGCTCCATCTATTTCATACAAATCTTTAGATGAAGTACCTAATTCGTTAGCCAAGATACGAGCGATGCTTGTTTTACCAGTACCACGAGAACCGGCAAAAAGATAGGCATGGGCCGGTCTGCCAGATTTGATAGCTCCTTCTAATACTGACACAATATGATCCTGACCAAGAACTTCTTTAAAATTCTTGGGTCGATACTTACGATAGAGGGTTAGGTTAGACATAGTTGGTATTATAGCAAATTAATCCCAGTAACAGAAAATTAAGATTTCATAAAATCTTTCACAATTTTTTCTACCTCTAGACAATTTTCAGTCAACATCATTTTTTCTCTTAAGCGACTAGCTTCTGGAAAGCCGTTGATATAGGCTTTGAAATGTTTTTTCATAACATGAAAACTTTTTGTATGTCCACTAAACAAATCATCATTTAAATCTCCGGGACGATAGAGGTCAGAAAAAAGCTTGGTGTGTTCTAAGCACACTGTCAATTTTTCTTCTGTGGAAGGTATTCTATCCGACCATAACCAAGGATTACCAAAAATACCCCGACCAATCATTACCCCATCTATTTTGTATTTCTCAGTCAGCTCTCTTCCCTGCTTAGGATTAGATACATCACCATTTCCAAAAATAAGGGTATCAGTCCCTGAAGCCAAATCTCTCGGAATAGTAATCAAATCCCAATGAGCGGGCACTTTAGACATCTCCTTCCTGGTTCGGAGATGAAAAGTAATAACATCCGGCTTAGCCTCCAATAGATTTTCAGCCCAAGAAGCAAGTTCTTCTGTCTTATAGTAACCAACTCTGGTTTTAACAGCTACCGGTAAACCAGGGGCACCTTCTTTAGCGGCGATGATTATATCGCGGGCAAGCTCGGGGTGCTTTATTAAACACGCTCCGGCTGTTTGTTTTTCGACATTTCTATCAGGACAACCCATATTGATATCCAAGCCGGCAAAACCTAAAGATTGAATTAAACCAGCTGCCTCTTTTATATTCTCCGGTCGACCAGAGAAAATCTGAGCGACCAGTGGTGTTTCTATGGGGGTATAATATAGTTCTCGTTTTAATTTTTCTTTCGCTTTCGGGTGACACAAACCATCAGCCGAAACAAACTCAGTATAAAAAACATCCGGCCCGTAAGGTCGGCTATACTTAGCAATAATTTGCCTAAAGGCTGAATCGGTCACATCAGCCATGGGTGCCAAAATAGAAATCGGCCTTTTTAATTTTAACCAAAAATTATTCTTCATCTCGTTGGACACTTTACAACAAAAGATAAAGAGTGTATAGCTTTATATAGAGTTGAACCAGAAAGGAGAAACAGTCATGAACACCCACTTCTTGATAGAGATTCCCCAAGAAGAGAAAAAGGAGGATTTTTTATACCTACCCAAGATCTTTCAGGTTGAGAAAAATCTCATCCCCAACCGTCGCCATATCTGGCGTCAATTCTTTGTTTCGGAAGATTGGGTCACCGTGATCCCAACCTCAAACCAAGAAGACAATGATACTTTCTTCTTGCTACATCCGAGAGCGGATTACAGTCAAAGAATTGTTGTAACAGTCTATGCCACCAGTCTCCAAAAAATGACCTTTCTGATCATTGAAAAAGAACTGGATTCTAAGGTCAACCAAGGTTTGGCTGTCTACCAAATTCAAGAAATATGGCCGGACGGCTTCACTCATCTTCACATGGCCACCCAAGCCTTAAGTCAAACAGTTGAAGATTGTGATCTGGTAGATTCCTGGACCGCAATCCGAAACTAACCCTCCCCGCCCTCGTTTTCAACGGGGGCTTTTTCTTTTATTTCAAGTTTAGGTACAAATTGACTATCTTGCTTGGTCTTTTTAGTTTGCCAATCAATAATCTGATCACCTATCATATTTACCTCAAGCACCAAACCTTCCATGGTTTCCGGAGAAAAATATTGATCAAAGATAAAGTTACCTAAGCTATAAGCAATTAGACCGCCGTTATATACTTCAACCGGTTGAATAACATGGGGATGATGACCAACGACAATCTTGGCTCCGGCATCCACCGCTTGTCTGGCTAAAGCTTGCTGTCTGGCATTTGGCAGACTTTCATACTCCTCCCCAAAATGAAAAGAAACAATCAAAACGTCCACCTTACTGGTAGCATTTCTAATTATTGTCTCTAAACGACTATCAGAAGCCAACAAAATACCCGGGGCTTCCGACTGAACCCGAAGCCAGGCCGGGCCAACATCAGAAAAAGCTAAAAAGCCATAATCAACACCATCAATCCTGATAACAGCAGGAGTCTCAGCTAAAGTCTGATTAAAATGACCTCCGGGATGTTTAATACCGGCCGTTTGTAATCTTTCAATAGTATCGACAAAAGCTTCTCTTCCCCAATCTCCGGCATGATTATTAGCTAAAGACAAAACATTGAAACCATAGTCTCTTAAGACGGAAATAACAGACGGATCCATTCTAAAAGAATACAAACTGCCCAAGTCTCTACCTTGATCAGAAGCCGGTCCTTCCAAATTGCCAAAAACAATATCACCCTCTCTCAACCAATCTAAATTTTGAAAGATAAAATTATAATCACCTTGTCCATTGTTTATTACTGAACGGCGCACACCGCGATCGAGCATAATATCACCAACAAAATATAATTTAACCGACTGGTTGTAGTTACGATTATCTGTTCCAATAAATTTATTGATCAAAGGTAAAATCATTTCCCAATCCGGCTCACTGACTTGAGAATTATTAAATCTCCACAAACCGACAGAGGCCAGAGATCTTTCCGAAACAAAAGATTCGGTATGACTCAAAGCCATTTGACCGGCACTAAAAGCCAAAAAAACAGACGACCAACCAAAAACCAAGGCCACCAAAACAGAAAAAATAAGTGAAAGTTTATTAAAAAATCTCATAAAGATATTATGTCATAAAAGCAACACAATTTAAAAGGCTTTAACGGAAACGATAGAAAATTTTGTTACCAAAGCGCAAATCAATATATTCCAAATAGCCACCAGATTGATGATATTCTTCTTGAAACTTACTTGAAGCTAAGACAGTTGCCAAATTATCCAAATCACGAGAAAAATCATTAAGTCTATTAAACCTCAAAGACCAGTTTATTTTTTCATTAGCTTGAGATTGAGCCAGAATAAATTCATAATCGTTACGATTGATAATATTGACTTTAAAAATCTCCACCTCCAACAAGTCCTGATTACGAAAAACCAAAGGCAGGAGATCGGCTGAATCAGTAATATAATTAAACAAACTTCCAGTTATGGGCTTAGATCCAACAGGGTCACCTTTAAAAGGTCCGGAAATCTTTAAAAAAACATTGTCAGAAAAATTTGGGGCTGGAGCAAAAGCAAATCCGGTTTGATCTATAAAATAACACCGCTCTTCTTGGCACCATAAAGCATGTGGTTCTCGCTCTACCACAGAAATAGACAAAACATTATCCCTCGCTGAATCAAACTCAACATCACCAATATAAGGAATACCATCCATTATACTTTCCCTAATAGAAAAACGAGGGAAAGAAAAAATATTACGCCTGGAAAAAATGTAAAAATAATTTCCAGTTAATTCACTAATCACAATATTTTCTATCTCTTCAGTTGAGACAGTCCGATTGCCAGATATCATTACTTGACTAATAGCCAACTTCTCCCAGTGTGACAAAAAAAACAAACTCAAAAAAAGACCGGTTGATAAAAAAACCAAAACATAAGACCAGAAAAGACGCTTCTGTCTTTTTTTTTCTTTTACTCTTCCTTGGACAACATCTTTACCGGCTCTGACAATAAGATAAATTTAAACAACAATCTGGTATTTACCAACCCACTCAAGCAACACGGGAGCAATAGTAATTCCACCCTCGGCTGTTTGATAATTTTCTATGATGGCAATCAGTATTCGCCCGATAGCAAAAGCGGTAGCATCATTCATGTGAACATAGTCAGTCCGACCGTCATCACGCTTAACTTTAATATTTAGACGACGAGGTTGAAAACTCCCAATTAAATCCGCACTGTGGGTTTCGCGATAAGCAGACTGTCCGGGCATCCAAGTCTCAATATCTATTTGTCTTTGATCCGGAAAACCCATATCACCCGTACAAACCGCCACCACTTGATATGGCAAACCAAGCATTTGCATTAAACCTTCCTGAATGGCTACCAAAAAATCTTGTTCGGCAATAGAATTTTCCGGCAAACAAAAAGTCTCCATTTCAATCTTATCAAATTGATGCATTCTCAATATTCCTTTGGTGTCTTTACCATAAGAACCAGCCTCTCGTCTAAAAGCAGTAGAATAACCAACATATCTCAAAGGTAAATCTCTCTCCGCCAAAGTCTCGTCCATATGCAAAGGACCGACAGTATGCTCAGCACTACCAGCTAAATACAAATCGTCTTTTTCCAGATAATATTTATCCTCTTTTGGGTCAAGTCGAGCCATCCGATTAAGAACTTGGGGTTTAATCATAGCTGGAGGAAATATCGGAATAAAAGGAGTCAGCTTGACTTCCACCCCCGCCTTTAGAGCGGTTTCTTTCAACCAGTCAATATCGGTTAATTTCTGAAAAACCAAATTAATAACAGCTAATTGCAATAAAGCCAAATCACCCTTGATATAAGTAAAACGAGACCCTGCAACCTCAGCTGCTTTTTCACTATCTATAATGCCTAATTTTTTACCTAAATCCCAATGAGCTTGCGGATCAAAAGCAAATTCTGTCTTTTGACCCCAACTCCTGATAATCTGATTACCGGAATCATCTGGTCCAATCGGGGTATCGGGTGAAGGAATGTTTGGAATCTTTACCATTAAAGACAAGAATTCTTGTTCCACTTGTCTAAGCTCCTCTTCTTTTGTTTGAAGTTTTTCTTTTATGGACCTGCCGGCTTCTATATCTCTTTTAGCAGCAGCCTCATTTCTTTGACGATTAAGGTCATCTATCTGCCCTCGCAATAAACTTCTGTTTTCATATAAACTGATTACTCGATCAAGGTCTACCGCCTCTTTCTTTTTATCGGTAATGGCCTTCTCGACAATACCTCTATTTTCTTTGATAAATTTAATATCCAACATTAATTAAAAGAATAGCAAAAGCAAAGAAAAAACCCAAGTACCGAAGTCACTTGGGTTTTTTACCC
>JBJHBV010000025.1:870-8075 GCA_050485705.1 Candidatus Vogelbacteria bacterium | reverse complement strand
AAAAAAAGAAAGATGGGCAATATTACTTCTAAAATAACCAATGCTGGTATGGGAGTAGAGATGATTGCCGAGCGAGTCTTAGGAGGGTTGGCGCCACAGTTTTTGGCGATTTTTGTAGCTATCTTTTTCCTGTTAAATATCAATGTTGGGTTGGCCATAATTGCTTTTTTGGCGGTTGTTTTGTATGTTCTCCTGGCTTCGGTCTTGATAAAAAACTCAGCTGACTACCAAGAAAAATTAATTAAAGGTTGGGGTTCTTCTTATGGTGAAGTACATGATGTAATTGATAATACTATCGTCGTTAAGCAAGCGGTAGCGGAAACTTTAGAACAAAAGAAAATTAAAAATGTCTTTAAAAAAAATATTTTGCCTTACTGGCTACAATTAGATAAGGTTTGGCAATCCTTAGATTCAGCCAGAGGTCTAGTGGTCGTAATATTGCAAGCAATTATCTTTCTTTTGTCTTTCCGGATGGTTATAGAAGGTAGTATGAGTATTGGTGAACTAATTGCCTTTAACAGCTATTTGGCAATGCTTTTTGCTCCTTTTACGGGCCTGCTTAATATGTGGCGAACGATTCAAAACGGTTTACTGGATATTGCAGCGGTGGAGAAAATACTTAAAACCAAAACCGAAGATTATTTACCTCAAAATGCCGTAGACTTAAAAGAAATAAGGGGAGAAGTAGAATTTAAAAATGTCTATTTTCATTATGAAAAAGATAAGCCGGTTTTGAAAGATATTTCTTTTCAAATTAAGCCAGGTGAAGTAATCGCACTGGTAGGAGAATCCGGGGTAGGGAAAAGCACCTTGGTTGATCTTCTGTCTGGTTATCACTTTGCCAAAAAGGGGAAGGTTTTGATAGATGGTTATGATATTAAAAGAGTGCCATTAAAAGTCCTACGAAGTGGTATCGCTGTCGTACCCCAAGAAGTGACTTTGTTTAATGAAAGCATTAAAAAGAATATTTTATATGGCCAACCAAAAGCTAGTCAAAAAAGCCTAGAGTTTGCAGCTAAACAATCTCATGCCCTAGAATTTATTGAAAAGTTTCCTAAAAAATGGCGACAGCTAGTAGGGGAAAGAGGAGTTAAATTATCGGTCGGGCAAAAGCAAAGGGTGGCTATTGCCCGGGCAATTTTGCGGGAGCCGAAAATACTGATTTTGGATGAACCGACCTCCGCCCTGGATGCCAAATCAGAGAAAATTATTCAGGAATCGCTAGAAAAATTAATGGCTGGTAAAACTACTTTTATTATTGCCCACCGCTTAAGCACAGTTAGAAAAGCTGATAAAATATTAGTTTTTAAAGAGGGGGAGATTATAGAAAGCGGAACCCATGATGAATTGGTTCAGAAACCAGAAGGGGAATATCAGAAATTATATAACCTCCAAGTAGGCCTACATGAATAATTTAGAAGACAAACAAAGGAATATGGATATAAAGATAAGACCAATCAGACCCGAAGACGCTTTCTCAGTAAGTGAAGTTTTTTACAAAACCTGGCTACAAACCTACCCCAACAAAGACTTAAGAATTACAAAAAAAGATATTCAGGAAAAATTCAAGGATTATCTAAACGAGGAATCAATAAATAAATTTAAAGAGGCTATTTTAAACTTAAACAGAGATCACTCTGTCTGGGTAGCCGAATACAAAACTAAGACAATAGGAGTTTGTAGAGTCATAAAAAGAAAAGACTTTAATCAACTCCAAGCAATATATGTATTACCCGAATATCAAAACCAAGGAATCGGAAAAAAGTTATGGGATGTAACACTAGATTTTTTTAATGACTATAAAGACATTGTGGTCCATGTAGTAACATACAACAAACAAGCAATTTCTTTTTACCAAAAACTTGGTTTTAAAGATACCGGTAAAAGATTCACCGAAGAAAGACATAAAATAAGAAATGTATATTTACCAGAAATGGAGATGGTATTTAGAAAAAATAAAAAATTTAAAAATTCCTCAACTAGATAAAGCTAGATTGAACACTATACATGAATAATTTAGAAGACAGACAAAGGAGTCGCTGGCGATTTGAAAGAATCAAACGCTGGTATGTTCGTTATGAAAGATATTTGATTCCTGGTTCTTTACTTTTGGGTGTCACGACTGATGCGATTCTTTTTCAAAACATTAATTTAAATTTTGCTTTTTCTATTCTTACTTGGCATTTGTTTTTGTCCGGCCTAACCATTGCTTTTATTCAAAGTTACGATGCTCTGTGGTCTGATATTAATCGCAAAGCTTTGAAGTATCTCCGCCTTTTTGCTCCCTTGGTCTTGCAATATACTTTTGGAGCTTTATTATCGGGCTTTCTCATCTTCTATTGGTTTTCCAGTGCTTTTACCGCTAGCTGGCCCTTCATTGTTTTAATTATCTTTTTGATGATCTCAAATGACCTCTTAAAGAAATACTATCTATGGTTGAATATTCAAATTGGCGTCTATTTCTTTATTCTCTTTTCTTATTGTGCCTTAATTTTACCTTTTCTCTTACGCAACATTGCCGTTTGGGTTTTTCTTTTATCGGGACTTGTAAGTCTCGTCTTGATTAGTCTCTACCTCTATCTGTTAGGTAAAGTAATTCCGACCATTTATGAGCGAAGAAGGTTGCTGACTGGAATCATTACCGGAGTATTTATAATTTTAAATTTTATGTATTTCACCAACATTATCCCTCCTGTCCCCCTATCTTTACGAGAAGCAGGAATATATTACTCAGTAACAAGAACAGGGGAGGGGGAATACCAAATTATCACGGCCGACAAATTTTGGTGGCAAAGATTTTCTCCTCGCGCCAAAATAGAGATACTGCCCGGGCAAAGAATATACATGTACACTGCCATTTTTACACCTACCAGATTGGATACGGAAATAGTTCATCACTGGCAGTATTACAATGACAATACGAAAAGCTGGACTACCAGAACAAAAGTAACTTACCCCATTTCCGGGGGGAGAGATGGGGGATATCGAGGGTTTTCTTTAATTAACAACCCACCGGAGGGGTTGTGGCGAGTAGATGTAGAAACCAGACGAGGGCAGGTTATTGGCCGAAAAACTTTTAGGGTAGAGATAGTTTCCGAACAGCCCCAATTAGAAACTATTTATCGTTAGCCAAATTGCTCCCGACGGGTGATTGTGCTATAACAAGACAATGAAAAGAACTTATATCAAAGATTTAAAAGACAATATTGGTAAAGAAGTGACTATTGCGGGTTGGGTCAATGGCCGTCGTGATCATGGAAAACTGATTTTCCTAGATCTAAGAGATGCCACCGGAACAGTTCAAATGGTATCCCTACCAAGCAATAGTACTGCTCACAATATTGCCAATGAAATAAGATCAGAGTGGGTAGTTTTGATAAATGGTTTAGTCAACAAAAGACCTGAAAGAATGATTAATGCCAATGAGACTAATGGTGATATTGAAATTGAGATAAGATCAATAGAAGTTTTGAATAAATCTGAAATACCGCTATCTAGACTTAAGAACAGCCAGGATGCAAAAAAATATAAAGCTAAGAAGTGAATTCATTCAAAAATGTAGAGAATTTTTATTTAAAAAAGACTTTACTGAAATAGAAACACCACTTTTGACTGAATCAACCCCTGAAGGTTCAAGAGACTTTGTGGTGCCATCCAGACTACACAAAGGTAAATTCTATGCCTTACCTCAATCTCCACAACAATACAAACAGCTTTTGATGGTGGCTGGTTTTGAGAAATACTTTCAAATTGCCAGAGCGGTCCGAGACGAAGACTTAAGAGCTGATAGAGGCTTTGAACACACTCAACTTGATATTGAAATGTCTTTTTGTGATCAAGAACAAATCTTGAATACCATAGAAGAAATGATTACTCAAACCGTAGAAAGCATGGGTTACAAGATAAAAGAAAAACCATTTCCTAAAATAGACTATGAGGAAGCGATGGAAAAATATGGGGCTGATAAATTTGACTTAAGAACAGAAGAAGAAAAGCAAGCTGGTATTTTAGCCTATGCCTGGGTAGTAAACTTTCCTTTCTTTGAAAAGACAGATGAAGGTAAGTGGACTTTTACTCATAATCCTTTTTCTATGCCAATTCCTGAACATGTAGACTGGTTGCTAAAAGGTGAAAACATAGAGGAAATTAAGACCAATCAATATGACTTAGTTTGTAATGGTTTTGAAGCAGGCGGTGGGAGTGTCAGAGCTCATAATCCGGAAATACTAGAAGCAACCTATAAAATAATGGGGTATAACAAAGAAGAGATAGAAGAAAGAATCGGACACATGTTAGAAGCCTTCAGATTTGGTGCTCCACCACACGGAGGTATTGCTTTAGGTATAGAAAGAAACATCATGAATCTAACTGGTGAGAGTCAATTAAGAGAAGTGCAAGCTTTTCCAATGACCAGAAGTGGTCAAACGGCCGTCATGAAAGCCCCCAAAGAACTTACCCCTGAGCAGCTCAAAGAATTAGGGATATCAGTTGACAAGAACAAAAAATAGACAAAAACCTCGTTGTGTATACGGCATTATTTTTAATGATTCCACTCTTCAAAAAACTAGAAAGAGAAAAATTACTCAAAAGCAACGGGGTTCTTTTAGACTTAGGTGGCGGTGATGGAAATATTTCAGAACCATTTTATAAATTTGGTTATTCTACAATAATTATTGACAAAGACGAAAAAAGTTTAGAAAAAGCCAGAGGTAATTTTGAACTACGGAATGAACTTATAGAAAATTTTAAATTTGACAAAAATTATGACGGTATAATTATTTCCAACGTTTTACCATTTTTAAATAATAAACAAGGGATAAAAAATATTATCAATACAAGTTTTGATTCTTTAAACTCCAATGGTTTTTTATATTTCACACTTTTTGGAGAAAAAGATCAATGGAATAAAGAAGGAAAGAAACTATCCTTCTATGGTCGAAGGGAGTTATCCTCAATCTTGAAACCTAAACCTTATTTCGTTTCTGAGGATTTTGGTGTTGGATCAACAAAAAAAGGAGAAATGAAAAAATGGCATGTATACAGCTTTTTGTATATAAAAAGACAATCAGTTGACAAAAAAGAGTAAGTCTGATATCTTAAAAATTAGACCCCGGCCCCGTTCCCCGCGGGGCACCCCCTGCCGGACCTCGTTACCCCCATGACGAGGTCACCCCAGGACGGACGGTAGTGAGACTCTCTCGATCACAACCATCCCTACACAGCAGACCTCACTGCCGTCCGTCCACCCCCTTAAGACCCCTTTCGGGTCTTTTTTTACTTGATTTTATTATCCTGAAATGATACTGTAAGAATCTGGGTGGGCACGCAAGGCTCATCTTTCGCAAGGCCCGTCCCTACGGCCGCCCCTATGGGCCCTCTGTTTGTTGCCCACCCAGACCATTATGACCCTAACCTTGGGGTCATTTTTTTATTTTTACAAAAGTAGAAAAAAATAGTATAGTCAAAGTCAGAGGAAGGAGGGGACTCCACGAGTCTATGGGGTACAAACCATCCTCATCGCAGAGGCTCACCCCTCCTTCCTCTCAAACACCCGCCACTAAAGCGGGTTTTATTTTACCTTTTTGGGTTATAATAGAAGAGATGGATGATAAATTTGTTATTAAAGTAAAAGAGTTTGAAGGTCCTTTAGATCTCTTGTTGCAACTAATAGAGAAAAACAAATTACACATTAGTGAAATATCTTTGGGTAAAGTAGCTGATGAATATTTGGGTTATCTGGAAAACAAAGAGAACATAGCCAAAAAAGACATGGCTGATTTTCTGATGATTGGTTCAACTTTGATGTTAATTAAATCAATTTCCTTATTACCAACAATAGAAAGAACAGAAGAAGAAAGCGCCAGCATAGAAGATTTGGAGAGAAGATTAAAAATGTACCAGCGGTTTCAAGAATTAAGTCAACATATAAAAAATAACTATAATCAAAAAAGAATCTACTTCCGCAGTGAGAAAAAACAAATAGAAGTTATTTTTACTCCCACCAAAGATATCACCATAGAAAGACTAAAAGAGGGGATTAAAAGTGTTCTTCTCAGTCTACCAAAGATCGAAAAAGTACCTGAGGTGATTATCAAAAAAGTAATTACCCTAGAAACAGCCATGCAAAGACTAACCAAAAGAATTCAGAGTAATCTCAAATTAAGCTTCAATGAATTTGTCGGGTCAGACAAAAAAGACAAAGTTAATGTTATTGTTAGTTTTCTTGGTCTTTTAGAATTAGTGCATCAAGGAATAATGGAGGTTAAACAAGAAAAACTGTTTACAGATATTAATATGGAAAGTACTGACCCCGGTACCCCTCGTTATGATACTCCATAGTTTCAACTAGAAAAAAATACCTAAAAAATATATACTTAGGGGGATATGCTAAGCCATAGTGCCATAATTGAAGCTATTTTATTTTACAAGGCAGAGCCGATGAAAATCAGTCGTCTAGCTACTATTTTGGCACTAAGTGAAGAAGACATTAAAAAGGGCTTGGAAGAATTAAAAAATAGTCTTGAAAATAGGGGATTGACAATAATACAAAAAGATGATGATGTGACTTTGGGCACCAAACCTGAAACGGCAAAAATAATAGAGAAGATGAAAAAAGAAGAGCTATCGCAGGATTTAGGAAAAGCTGCCTTAGAAACCTTGGCCATTGTTATTTACAGGAAAGAAGTATCTCGAGCTGAAATTGATTATATTCGTGGGGTTAACTCAAGCTTCATTTTGAGAAATTTAATGATTAGAGGATTACTAGAAAGAGTGTCTAATCCCGATGACAGCCGTGGCTATCTATACAGACCGACTTTTGATTTACTGGCTCATCTGGGTTTAAGTAAAACCAGTGAAATGCCGGAATTTGAAGAAGTTCAATCAGAGATTAAAAATTTTTTAACTAATAATGAAGAAGACAAAAATGAAGCCTAGTCCCAAAATAACTAACCGTTTAATTTTAGGCCTTGTAATGTTTGGCTATTTTTTTGTTGCCATAAGCGCTTTACCTTGGGGCACCGCTAAAGCTAATTGGCAAGAAAATAATCAAACAGGAGCAATAGAGCCAATTTTAAATCACTTTGCTAATTTAAATCTTCAAGCAACATCAGCTATTGTAATGTCAGCCGAAACAGGAGAGATAATTTTCTCTCTAAATCACAAAGAGCAAATGCCTCTTGCTTCCATTACTAAAGTTATGACGG
>JBJHBV010000025.1:0-860 GCA_050485705.1 Candidatus Vogelbacteria bacterium | reverse complement strand
CCGCCATAGAGATGAGCTCGCCAGACACTCAAATAGACGTCACTCCAAATGCTTTAAGTGGTGGCAGTAACGCCGGACTAGGTCCAAGCAGGTGGTTAATGAAAGATATTTTAGATTTTTCTTTGGTTACTTCATCTAATGGAGCTTCCAGCGCTGTCGCTGAAAGTTTGAAAAGCTTACACGGCAGAGACTTTGTAATTGAAATGAACAAGACTGCAGAGAGAATCGGTTTAACAGATAGCTATTTCATAAATCCAACAGGCCTGGATGTGGGAGGAAGTTTCGGAGGCTCTTATGGCACCGCTTTTGATATAGCTAAAATGTTTGCCTATAGCTTGAAAAATCATCCTGAACTATTAGAGGCCACCAGACACCGTGACATTAGAAGATCGACAGTCAGTGGTGCTTGGTACAATGGACAAAATACCAATCAATCAGTAGTTGATATTCCTGGCATCTTAGCCTCAAAAACAGGCTTTACTGATGTCGCCGGTGGTAATTTGGCTATCGCCTTTGATGCCGGCTTAAACCAACCCTACATAGCCGTGGTCCTTGGAGGTAGCAGAGAAACCAGATTTACTGATATTAAAAAACTGGCTGAAGCCACTGTTAGATATAAAAGTTTAGAACAATAAAATGATTTTAGATGTCTTAAAACTTTTCATTCCTACCACTGCCGCTTTTTTTATTGGCATTTCTCTGACCCCCATACTAACCCATTATTTGTATAAACATAAAATGTGGAAAAAGAAATCCGGCAAAGTAGATTTAGATGGAAATCATACGCCCATTTTTAATGAATTACATAAAGAAAAAGAAGTGGGTACTCCGAGAATGGGAGGTATTATTATATGGTCTGT
>JBJHBV010000024.1:4800-8158 GCA_050485705.1 Candidatus Vogelbacteria bacterium | reverse complement strand
AAACAGCTCTGCCTATTACACCAATGTTAAACCGTTTGTTGATATCAGAATTTTTGCCGAAAGATATGCCACCAAAAGAAACATAAAAATTATTTTTGGAGATACTGTTTTAAGAAGTGAAACCATATTCAGACAAGGAAAGGGAGAATTAATACCCCTATCTCCTCTTAAATATCGATCATTTTCAGAAGCTGAACAAATCTTAATTGATCTTAAGCAAAAGACCGAGGAGTCAACACCAAAAGAATTGCCTATTTTAAGTCCCGATTTTTTAAATATCATTCAAGATAGTATTGAGAGTAATGATAGATTATTTATTTTTTCAGACCGAAGAGGAACTTCCAGTCTGACTGTCTGTAATGATTGTGGTCAAGTAATGAGTTGCGAAAATTGCCAGTCCCCTTTAGTAGTTCATAAAACTCAAAACAAAAGATATCAATTTACTTGCCATAAATGCAATAAAGGTTTTCCGGTCAGAGACACTTGTGATAAATGTAATAGCTGGAGATTAAGTATGTATGGCTCAGGTATAGAAAAAATAGAAACCGAGATTTTAAATAATTTTGAAAAGGTGGAAATATTTTCTATAGATAGCGACAAAGTAAAAACCCCAAAAAAAGCCAAGGAGATAGTCAATAAATTTCTAAACTCTCCGGGATCTATATTAATCGGCACAGAAATGGCTCTTTATTATCTCAAAGAACCGGTAGAAAATACGGCTATTGGAAGCATTGACTCCTTGTTTTCCTTACCCGATTTCAGAATAAATGAAAAAATATTTGCAACATTGGTGAGAACTAGAGAATTAGCCAGCAACAAATTTATCATTCAAACTCGCAATCCCGAAGAAAAAATATTTGATTACTGCCTTAAAGGAAACCTGCTGGACTTCTACAGAGAAGAAATAGCTGATCGAAAAACTTATAACTATCCCCCTTTCACCACTCTTATTAAACTTTCTCTGATTGATACCAAAGAAAAAGCAGAAGCCGAAATGGAAACAGCAACTAATCTCCTAGAAGCTTATCACCCTTCAATTTATCCCGCCCTCACCTCTGTTGTTAAAAATAAATATCACCTTTGTTGTCTAATAAAATTACCGCCAGACAAGTGGCCTGATGGTGAACTACTAAATATACTAAAAAACTTACCGCGAAACTTTATTATCTCTATTGACCCAGAACAGATTCTGTGATTAAATTTTAGAAATGAAAAAAATTCTTCAAAAAGACTCACCTATTTTGAGACAAATAGCAAAACCGGTAACGACCGAGATGTTCGGCTCACAAGAATTACAGACCATGATTCAAGAAATGTCAGAATCGTTAGCTGTTCATAATGACGGTGTGGCCCTGGCTGGACCGCAAATAGGTTTACCTTGGCGTATTTTTATCATCAGTCAAAAACTACTGAATGAGGAACAAGAAACACAAAACGATATTCCTTTTATCAACCCGGAAATCATTAAACTATCCAAGAAAAAGGCTTGGATGGATGAAGGCTGCCTTAGCGTTAGAAACATTTACGGGCAAGTTTTAAGATCAAACAAGGCCACCATTACTGCCTATAATCAAAAAGGAGAAAAGTTTGAATGGAATGCCGAAGGCTTAATCGCTCAAATCTTCCAACATGAAACCGACCACCTAGACGGTATATTATTTATTGATAAAGCCCGAGATTTAAAATATATAGAAGTAGATGGAAAACACAGACCAATTGCCTAAATATTGTTTCTTGGGAACGGACAATTTTTCCGTTACTGTTCTTGAAACCTTAAAACAACAAGGTTATTTTCCTTCACTGATCATTACAACAGCCGATAAACCGGCCGGAAGGAAACTAAGACTCACCCCATCACCAGCTAAAATCTGGAGTCAAAATCATAACATCCCCTATTATCAAACCAATAAAATTAACAGAGAAGACATAATAAAAGAAGCACCGATCATAAATGAAGTAGATTTATTTTTGGTAGCTTCCTTTGGTCAAATACTGCCTGAAGATTTTATAAATCTGCCTCAGTATGGAACCTTAAATATTCACCCCTCATTACTCCCCACATATCGAGGACCGACACCAATTGAAACCTGTCTTCTCAATAATGACCAAACAACAGGAATCAGTATTATGCTTCTTGATAAAAAAATGGATCATGGACCCATTTTCAGACAAAAGGAAATCAATATTGGCTTAAAAGATACTTATGCTACCCTGGAAAAAAAACTGGCTCATCTGGGGGCTGAATTATTTTTAGAAACAGTTAAAGATATAAAAGCACCCCCCAGACCCCAAAATCACCCTGAAGCAACCTTCACAAAAAAATTCACCAAAGAAGATGGTGAAATAAAAGACAGCGACACCGAACAAGAAAAATATAACAAATTCAGAGCTCTTCATAAAAATCCGGGGGTATTCTTTTTTATTCAAAAAAATAATCAACCATTAAGGATTAAATTAACTGAAGCAGAAATGATATCTGGAAAATTCAGACCAAAAAAAATCATTCCCGCCGGTGGCAAAGAAATGAATTGGGAAGATTTTGAAAGAAACCTAGCCAAGAATTAACGTCCAGGCATCCAACCTCGCAACAAACCCTTTAGACTACGTCCACCTTTTTTACTTTTAGTAAGATCTTTTTTTCTAACGCTTTTTATCTGGCGGACAATTTCATTCTTAGCAGTATTAATAGCGTTATAAAGGTTATAATCCGTCTCTTCTGCTCGCAACAAACCATGACCGGCTAAAGTTACATTGATTTCCGCTCTATAAATTTCACCTGTTTTATGGTGACCACTGATGCGACCCACCTCTATATCAGCCATAGCACTCTCATCGTTTTTATCTATAAAACGGGCGATGGAATTGATTCTGGTTTCTATGTATTGGTCTATGGCCGGAGTTAAATCAATACCTGTAGCTTTGATATTGTATTTCATAACCCTATTATACCATCCTCTAAAAAGCCATCAATATCTTCCACTGAAACAATTTTACTCCTATTATGATGACCCGAAATTAACTTTATTTTTCCAATCGGTACTGAAAAATAAAGAGCTAAAATCTCTTTTAATCGCTTATTGGCTAAATTCTGTTTTGCCGGTTCTTTAACCGAAATTAAAAAAACATCACCCTGTCTAGAAATGGATTCTTTTTTAGCTTCCGGAATGATTCTAACTTTAATATACATAGATAAAACTCGACAAACCCTTGCTCTAAAGTATACAATAAAGTAATAATTACAAATTCATGAAGCAGTCAATCATCAATTTTCCTAACCAGTTTAAATACCAACCCCAAGTTGAAAACCCTGAAAGTTGGCAACCAAAACCAAACTTCGTTTTACTGGGCATGGGAGGTT
>JBJHBV010000024.1:0-4790 GCA_050485705.1 Candidatus Vogelbacteria bacterium | reverse complement strand
TTCTCATCTGGCTGGAGACTTACTCTTATCTCTAAAACCAAAAACCCCTTTAACCATAAATCAAAACTATGGTCTACCGGAAAAAATCAACCCCGAAAATCATTCTGTTATCGCCTGTTCTTACTCAGGCAACACAGAAGAAGTAATAGACGGATTAAAACAAGCCCTGAATCAAAAATACAATTGCCTGGTTATGACCACCGGCGGCAAACTTCTGGAAATAGCTTTAGAAAAAAATTTACCCTATATCAAAATACCAAATGATGGTATTCAGCCCAGGATAGCTATTGGTTATCTATTGCAAGGACTAATCACCTCTATCGGAGACCTATCGCTATCAACCACCCTCCAGCAACTAAGCAACAGCTTAAATCCTGACAAGGCCAAGGAACAAGCGGAAAAAATACTGCCACATTTAAAAAATAAAATACCGATCATTTATGGCTCTGATAAAAATAAAGCTTTACTTTATTGTTGGAAAATAAAGCTCAATGAAACCGGCAAGATTCCAGCTTTCTACAATACCTTACCGGAATTAAATCACAATGAGATGGCTGGATTTGATTTTAATGAACAATCCAAACCCTTAAATGAATTATTTTCTTTTATTATCATTAAAGACGAGGCAGACAATGATAAAATCAAACACCGAATAGATATTTTAAAACAAATTCTGGAAGATAAATCTTTGCCGGTCACCATAATAAATCTAGAAGGCAAAAGTCCTGAAGAAAAACTATTTCAATCCCTCCTGGTTGCCGATTGGTTAGCTTTGAATTTGGCTGATAATTATCAAGCAGAACCGGAACAAGTACCGTTGATTGAAAAATTTAAACAGCTTTTAAAATAAAACAACCCCTGCTAAGGGGTTGTTTTATTACCTATTTAATTTAGCGAATTTCGTATCGTAAATTAACATTAACCAGTATATCTTCCTCTCCCGGCTCTATATTTGGCATTGGACCCTCCATCATATCCATAACCGCCATATCAGGACCACCACCCATACCCATCCTAGAATATGGAGAGTAACCATACTCGTCAATTGACATTAAGCGTCCAATCTTAAATCCGGCTGTGCTGGCAATAATTTCAGCCTTTCTTTGAGCTTCTTCAATAGCTAAAGTCCTAGCTTGATTCCTAAGTTCAATTGGGTCATCAAAAGTAAAAATAAAACTAGAGACAGAGTTAGCCCCAGCTGACACTACACCAGAAAGCAGAGTACCTAATTTTTCAAAATCTCTAACTTTTACTTCCACTGTTTGAGTTACAGTAAAACCTACAATCTCATCGGCTGGAACCGAAGGAGTAGCCACCCCAAAAGGTTGAGGTCGGACAGCGGAACTAGCGGTCCTTCTGGGAATAAGATCATAACTGATGGTTTTTATATCCCTGTCTTCCACCCCCTCTTCTTTCAAGAAAGCAATAACAGCATTAGCTCTTTCAGTGTTTTCTATCTGCAAAGAAGAAATGTCTTCACCTCCTTGGGTAATCACACTAAAATTAAAGGTTGCAATATCAGGAATAGCGGCTATTCTACCCTCTCCTGAAACACCAAAAGATGGTGGATAAATTGACTTTTCGTAAGAACGAACATAGGCTAAAGCAGCATAGGCCCAAACCAAGATAAGAACAACACCCGCAACACCAAGTATATTTTTTAAGCGACTATTCATACACAAATTATATTAATCTAATAATCAACACCTTAAGAATACGCCCAACCCAAATAACAGTCAAATCTTTTTATCTATTTACAAAACCTAAAATAGTTATAATATATTTACCAGAGTTAGAAGTACTTTTTCTTATAGGCACGGGGCCCGTGAGAAAAAGTGCTAAATCGGGGGAACCCGGGAGGTAATGCATATGCATATCGGGGTAGAACTGCCCACTCTGCTGAAACAGTCAGAAGAACTGAAACGACTCGGACTTGCCACCGACCTTGAGGAAGTCTGGTATCCGAAGAAGAAGGGTCTCCTGACCCCAATCAAGAGCGTCGACGAACTGATGATGAACAAGAAGCTGTATAATGGCTTCTGCAGCACCGAAGGCTTCTGTGACGGACCGATCGCCAGCTTCAAGATCATCATCTTGGAAGATCTTCGTCTCGACACGGGTAAGTCCGTGGATGAAGCACTGATCAAACGGTCAGGTGGCACTGTCTCCATGGGTCTGGTCTGGCTTCATCACCACCCGGAATACAATGGTTACCTGGCTTGTCCGGGAACTCGCCGGGGAAAAATGGTTCCGCTGATCAAGCATGAAGCAGATCGACTGATCCACCTGCACTGCTGCATTGACCCAAGGGAAGTCGTCGGAGACAACATCAACATCCTCTCCTTCGGCAAGTATACCCGCATCAACTAGTTTAGTTCCAAGTCCGGGAACAAGAATATAGGCCAGCCTTCGGGAGGAAGCTGGCCTTTTTGTTTTCAAATTTTTATACAATCAAAAAAAGGAAAAGAATCCCAGCTAGAATAATCCGATATACCCCAAAAGGAATGAAAGAATAATGCTCAATATAAACCAACAGGAATTTAACAGCCAACCAAGCAAAAAGAAAAGACAAGACAAAACCAATACCCATACTCACGAAGTCCCCAGCCACCAAAGCAGGTGCGGTTTTGTATAAATCATAAGCTGTGGCAGCAGCCATGGTCGGCACCGCCAATAAAAAAGAAAATTCTAAAATCGTTCTCCTTTTCATACCGAGCCACAATCCACCAATAATTGTGGCGGCCGCCCTAGAAACTCCCGGCACAAAGGCCAAAGACTGAAAGAGACCGACAATAAAAGCTCTCTTAAGAGAAAGCTTTCCTATTTCATCAGTAGCATCTGCCCTCTCTTTATACCACCACTCAAAACCAATCAAGGCCAATCCCCCAAAGAAAAACATCCAGATTACAACCAACTCATTCTCTAATAAACCTCTTATCAAATCAAAAAATACAAAACCTATTACCGCTGTCGGCAAAAAAGCCAATAAAAGTCTTTCTACTACCGCTCGACTAAGAAACAAACTGCGCCAATACAAAAAAACAATTGCCAAAATCGCACCTAACTGAATGGCAATTTTAAAACTAACAGTAAAGCTAGTTGGCTCTATACCCAAAATACTAGATACAACGATCAGATGTCCGGTAGAAGAAACAGGCAAAAATTCAGTAAAACCCTCAACAATACTCAAAATAATTATCTCCAAAAGCGACATAATTATTGACCCCGTCTAAGTATTTTTTCCGCCTCATCATCTGTCGGTACGACTTTCTTATCTTGCATTTTTTCGTTTATCATTTCTAACAAATCAAAAGGTTTGTCTTTCATATGATTCCCCTCCTTCACTAAAATAATTTTTTCCAAAATTTCTTTACTCAAAATATCATCTAATTGATTCTTAATTTGAGAAGGAATAAAGACATAAAGATGAGAAAAATTCTCCGTTTGTAAAATTTTAGGTAAAACTTGTTTAAGCAGAGACTTAAATCGACGAACAGTCTCACTGTCATTATGCTCATAAACCGCACCGGAACGAATAGTCTTGCCTCCGGTCCTTGATTCAAAATGACCCTCCTTATCAGCCGGCTCAGGCAACTCTACCTCTTCTCGATGTATTTCCTCTATCTCTCCAGCATAAGCTTTAAGTAAGCGAAGTTCATGCAGACTCAAAACTAAGATTAAAACCGGCTCTTTATCAAACTGAGGCAAATTATCTCTAATTAACATGGGGTCATTATAACACAAACACCCAATTTATAAAAAAGACGATCAAACCAACAACTAAGATTTGGAGAATAACACCAGACCAGAAATAATCATTCAAAGAGAATCTACTATGACAATAATTATGCCAAGATTGGAAAAAAGTTAATATAAAGCCACCATATTTACCATAAGCAAATTGTAAAAAATCAGGCAAAATTGCCGCCCCCACCCCCAATAATAACCAAAACCACAAATCAAAACCGGGTGTATATAAAAGCCAAATTAAGGATAGGCCTAACAAAAGATCAAACACTATCATGGTCAGATCACGCCAAAAAATATGGCCTTTTAAAAATTTAACCCCAACCACATCGCCGGTAGTTTTTACCGCTGATCGTAAAGGATAATCCCAATGTGGAATAGCATCCAAAACAAAATGACTCGCAAAAGCCAAAAAAACAGCCAAAAAAGGATTGAAGGGTAGAACTTTAACTATGGTCGCACCGACCACTGAATGAGCCGCTAAAGTCATAATCTAATGTCCCAAGCAACGATTATAACTACGAACCTCATTGTTATAAGCCACTATTGAAGCTTCCGTTACTCTAACCAAATTATTTAAACTTCTAACTCTTTCGTTGTAATCTTCTATTAAATCATTGGCTTCTTGTCTTGAGTCTGTAGATAAGTACTGATTAATTAATTCTTTTAATTGTCGCAAATTGTTTTCTTCAGCTGTTATTAAACTTTTATTATCTAAAATTTGCTGATATAAATCATTATTGGGCTGACGACAAGCTGACAACGGTTTAGCAAAAACTTGAACACCCAACCACACAAACTCATCATTAAAAGGCACTTGTCTGACCGCTACCCCCAAATGAGAAAAATTTCCATTTAAAATATTTTCTCTATGACCCTGACTGGCCATCCAAGCTGAAACCATATCCGCATCATTAAGAAAATTTCCTCTAGCTAAATTTTCTGCAATTACCGCATACCGATACCCGGCCTGATTAGCCACCATACCTATATCCACCCCCCGTGGTGAAACATGAGCAAAATAACCACCAGTTGCCATATCT
>JBJHBV010000023.1:0-8396 GCA_050485705.1 Candidatus Vogelbacteria bacterium | reverse complement strand
GTGTATTCACACCCCGCTTCTTTGTTTTGTGCGCCGGGAGGGATTCGAACCCCCGTAGCCCTGAGGGCGACAGATTTACAGTCTGTTGCGATTGACCACTCCGCCACCGACGCATCTTTTTATGCGTACAAATTATTACACAAAATACTTAAAATACCAAATCAAATAAATTTATTTAATTGAATTGGCGGTCTGTTTTACTCTGCGACCGGCATGTTTAGTCTTATAACTTTTCTTAAGCTCAATCTTGGTATCACCATCCTTCATGCAAACTTTGATAATACCACCATTGTCTATTTTTCTAGAAATAATAAATTCAGCCACCGGGTTCAATATTTTTGATTGAATTAGACGCTTCAGTGGTCTGGCACCATATTCAGGGTCATAACCTTTCTGAGCTAAGTATTCTATGGCCTCAGCATCAACTTCCAATTTAATTCCTTTTTCCGTTAACCTCTCCTCAACCGCCCTCAACTGAATATCAACTATCTGTTTGATTGTTTTTAAGGACAATGGGTTAAAGATCACTATCTCATCAAGACGATTTAAGAATTCAGGACGGAAATGACTTTTCAAACTCTCCATAATTCTATCTTTCACTTCTTGAAAATCTTCCAGTTCTTCTCCAGACCCAAAGCCCATCTTTTGGAAATTACTGATGTATTCACTACCCAAATTTGAAGTTAAGATAATAATTGTATTTTTAAAATTAACCACCCTACCCTTAGAGTCAGTCAGTCTTCCACTGTCTAATACCTGAAGTAAGATGTTAAAAACTTCAGGATGAGCTTTTTCTATTTCATCAAATAACAAAACAGAATAAGGTCGATGTCTGACCATTTCAGTCAAAGTACCGGAATCTTCATGGCCGACATATCCAGGAGGAGAACCTATCATTTTAGAAATAGAATATTTCTCCATATATTCAGACATATCAATTCTAATCAAAGATTTACTGTCGTTAAACATAAATTCAGCCAATTTACGAGCTAGCTCTGTCTTTCCTACTCCGGTTGGACCAAGAAAGATAAAAGATCCAATTGGCCTATCTGGATCGGAAATACCGGCCCTGGCTCTACGAACAGCCTCGGAGATAAGCTTGATGGGCTCTTCTTGCCCAATAACATGCCGACTAAGATCTTTTTCCATCCTGGACAATTTTACAGCTTCTTCTTGAAGCATCTTTTCTACCGGAATACCGGTCCAACGAGCAACAACCTTAGCCACATCCTCTTCCGAAACCTCTTCTTTCAAAATTTTACGAGCACTTTGCAATCTCTTAAGACGAGCTTCTTTAGCCTTTATACTCTTTTCCAACTCTGGAATTTTTCCATAACGAATCTCAGCCGCCAAAGTCAAATCGGCTTTCATTTCAGCCTGAGTGGCTTCTTGTCTTAGGGACTCTAAGCTTCCTTTCATTTCCCTTATCTCTGAAATAACCTCTTTCTCGTTCTTCCAGCGTAACTCTAGCTCCTTAGTGGTTTCTTTTAAATCGTGAATGGTTTTTTCTATTTCCTTAATTCTTTTTTTGGTATTAACATGACCCTGCTCAAATTCTTTCCTCAAAGCCTCTCTTTCCACCTCCAACCGCCTAATTTGCCTTTCAGCATCTTCCAGCTTAGCCGGCTTATTTTCTAACTGCAATCTCAAAGCAGAAGCTGCTTCGTCTACCAAGTCTATAGCTTTATCGGGTAAAAACCTATCTGTAATATAACGACTGGACAAAGTAACGGCACTGACAATAGCATCATCGGTTATTCTAACCCCATGATGAAATTCATATTTATCCTTCAACCCTCTAAGGATAGCCACCGTGTCTTCCACTGTCGGCTCTTCAACATAGACCGGCTGAAAACGCCTGGTTAGAGCCTGGTCTTTCTCTATATATTTTTGATATTCTTTAATTGTAGTAGCCCCTATCATCCTTAACTCACCCCTAGCAAGAGCTGGTTTCAACATATTGGAAGCATCAATAGCCCCCTCGGCACTGCCGGCCCCCACCAAAGTGTGCATTTCATCAATAAAAACTATGATTTGACCGTCTGATTTTTCTATTTCTTTCATTATATTCTTCAAACGATCTTCAAACTCTCCTCTATATTTAGTACCGGCAATCAGTAAACCCAGATCTAGAGACACTATTTCTTTCTCACGTAAAGATTCGGGAGCATCACCCGAAGCAATACGCAAAGCCAAACCCTCGGCAATGGCGGTCTTTCCGGTACCAGCTTCTCCAATCAGAACAGGATTATTTTTAGTCCGACGAGAAAGAATCTCCATAATTCTTCTGATTTCCTGGTCTCGGCCGATAACCGGGTCCAATTTATCATTGCGAGCCATATCGGTTAAATTTTTAGTAAACTTTTCAATAGCTTTGAATTTTTTACCTTGATCCAAATCTTCTATTTTTCCGGCTCTTAATTCTTCAATAACTTGATAGACTCCCTCTTTACTAACTTTAAACCTATGCAAGATATCTCTGGCCTGGCTAGGTATATCCAATATGGACAACAATAAATGTTCAGTGGATACAAAATCATCTCCCACCTCTGAAGCCACCTTAGAGGCACTATCAAAAATACGAACTAATTCTTGAGTTAAATAAATCTGATAAGAAGGAGCCGAAACAGTAGACGCTTCCGGTCCTTCCATACTATCAAGCAAATAGTCAGTTAACATTAAAGTATCGACATCCAACTTGTCTAAGATGGTCAAGACGGCACTTTCTTCCTGCAACAACAAAGCAGCCAACAAATGAAGTGGATTGACATGGTTCTGTCCGCGCTCTATAGCCAACTCGTGTGACTTTTTAATGGCTTCGCGGGCTTTAGATGTAAAATTTTGAAATGGTGGCATAAAATACCTTAAAACTATATAATTTTTAATTGATTAAGTCAATAAGAGATCTGACTTCCCGAATTGAAACTGCTTGACCCGGACCGACACTTAAACCTATCATCCCGCCCTGAATATGTAGTAAGGGCCCTCCGGCATTATCAGCTGTTGAAGCATTATTTCTAATAATGGTAGAGGTTGCGGTTTGAGATCCACTTAAAGAATTAATAATACTGACGGAAGCGTTATGATTCAAAGACTCTGTCGCTCCTATGGCAATAACAGTTTGACCAATATTTAAACTGTCAATCACAGGCCTAACGGGTGACACTCCGGACAAAGCATCGCTAAATTTCTCGCGATCAGCTTCCCTAACTCTTAACAAAACACTGCGATTTCCTCTATTAACCACAGCCAACCTTATCTCTTGTCCATTCTCAGCCACTAAATAATAATTAACTGGTTCAGTGTCAGAAATAAAACTTAAGTCAGACACAAAGTAACCTCTAGAGTCAACATAAACAAGTGAGCCGACATGTTTTTTCTCTCCACCTCTTTCAACCACAAAAGAAAAAACAGCTGGCGAAACTTTATTAATCGCTTCAACAATCAATTCCTCTTCTGTTATGACCACCGGTACTTCTTTTATAATCTGTGTTTCTTCACTTGGCACCACCCTCTCAACTGTTCTTTCAACCACCTGATTAATTGTCCTGGTCACACCTTGAGGAGCCTGCTCTAATAAAGACACTGTGACTATACCGGTAGCAATAGAGGTCACAAAGCTAACAAACAAAGTCAACAAAACAATTTGATTTTTGTTTAGATCATCCATTAATTAAAATGTTAAACAAAAGAGCTCCTAAAAGCAAATCTAAGATTGAAATAACTCTTCCACTTTCTGCCAATTAATAACAGAAAAGAAAGATTCAACATATTCTGCCCGCTTATTCTGATACTTCAAATAGTAAGCATGTTCCCAAACATCAAGACCCAGCAAAGGCTTGAAGCCTTGAGTTAAAGGTGAATCTTGATTAGGAGTGGTAACAACTTTCAATTTACCGGTGTCATCAAGCACCAACCAAGCCCAACCAGAACCGAAGACAGCTAAGGCTTGTTTAGTAAATTCTTCCTGCCAGGCGGAAAAGCTGCCAAAATCTTTTTCCAAAGCTTCCAATAAAGCACCGGATGGGGAATTTGATTCGGTCGGACTCTTCAAAATCTGCCAAAACAAACTATGATTAGCATGACCCCCGCCATGATTACGAACAGGGGTTCTAATCTTCTCGTCCAATAAATTTAAATCTCTTAACAATTCTTCTACTGGTTTATCCAACAATTCCGGATGATCTTTCAGGGCTTCGTTTAATTTATCAACATAGGTTTGATGATGCTTAGAATGATGGATTTCCATAGTTCTGGAATCTATCACCGGCTCTAGAAAATCATAAGAGTAAGACAAAGAGGGTAAAGTATACATAAAGTTTAGATTGATTAAATTAATATTCTAATTATATCACAACGACTTTTTTGCAACAGGTAAAATTTCAGACAAAATTTTAACTACTTTTTTTAAATCTCTTTTAGTAGTTTCTCGACCTAGAGAAAAACGAACTCCTCCACTCTTTACAGAACCAATAGCCCGCAAGACATGAGACGTATCCTTAGAGTTAGAAGAACAGGCACTACCGGCAGAAACTTCAACCCCGCGAGAATCAAGTAAAATGACTAAAAATTCCGCTTCCACTCCCGGAAACGAGAGATTGATATTGGCCGGTGATCTTTTTTTCAAATCACCATTTATCATCACCTCGGGTATTTGATGACGGATCTCAGATAAAAAATAATCTTGCAAAATTTTTAATCTGATTGTTTCCTGGTGTCTATAAAACTCACATAACTCCAAAGCCTTCACTAATCCTGCAATCATAGGAACATTTTCTGTCCCTGAGCGCTTACCTCCCTCTTGGCCACCACCAAAAATAATCGGTTCAATGTTTACTGATCCGCGATGAGCCACCAAACCAACACCTTTTGGCCCATAAATTTTAGAACCATTTAAGGTCATAATATCGACCATCAAACCTTGTAATTTCAAATCAAAAAACCTTCCGGCCTGACAAGCATCAGTATGAAAATAGGGATAACCTTGATTCTTTTTATAATTTTTTATCTTCTGTCCAATAACTCTGAGAGGATTAACCACCCCTATCTCATTATTAACATAAGCCAGAGAAACTAAAGCTGTATCTTCCCTTAAAATTTTTTCTAAATTAGAAACATTAATATGACCACTATTATCAACCGGCAAATATGTGACTTCCCAACCAACTGACTCTAAATATTTTAAAACCGATAACACACTATGATGCTCAATAGCACTGGTAATCATATGTCCGGGCTGACCAAACTTTTTTTCATACCCCCGAGCTACCCCCAAAATCGCCAGATTATTACTTTCTGTACCACCACTGGTAAAGATAATCTGCTGAGACTTTAAACTCAAAAGGGAAGCTATCTTAGATCTATAGGCCTCCAAACCATTACGAACCTGCTGACCGGACCGATGAATACTGGAGGGGTTAGAGTAATTTTTCTTCAATTCTTGCTTCATTGACTTCCAAACTCTCCTATCAAGAGGTGTGGCTGAAGCGGTATCTAAATATATTCTCTTTATCATTAACCCTCATCTTACTCATAGATAATTATTTTTGCAAAAAAAGAAAACAGACAGTATAATTTCATAATGATTGAAAATCAGCTTTTATACATCATACTTGGTTTTCTAGCCCTCATTACTATTCTTTTGCTTTGGATTGTCTCTTTAGAAATGAGACTAAAAAAAATCTTCCAAGGACGTAAAGCTTCTTCTTTGGAGAATATTTTTACTGAACTGGCTCTAGAAGTAGACAAATTGATAAAAAAATCGGACCAGACCGAAAATACATTAAAAATAATCAATCAGAAATTAAGACAGACTCTAAGCAAATGTCACACTATTCGCTTTAATCCTTTTCGAGACCAAGGAAGTAATCAAAGCTTTGCCACCTGTTTATTAAATGAAGAAGGAGATGGTGTTATTGTCTCCAGTCTTTACTCTCGAGAAAAGGTCAGTATCTACGCCAAACCCATAAAAAACTACGAATCCACCTATGAACTGTCAGCCGAAGAAAAGAGAGCATTGAGTGAAGCTCGCGAAAGTTAGTCTCTGGGGGTCTTGCTATTATCAATCAATATAGGTAGTGTTCTTGTTATGGCTAAAAATACACCTCAAAACAAAAATGAAATGAATGAAAGACCTCCGATAGTGGCTGTTATGGGGCATATTGATCATGGTAAATCAACCCTCCTTGATTATATACGTCAATCTAATGTGGTAGCCGGTGAGGCTGGTGGTATTACCCAGCACATCAGCGCCTATGAAGTAGAAAAAGAAAAAGACGGTAAAACAAAAAAAATCACTTTTCTAGATACTCCTGGCCATGCCGCTTTTGCTACCATGCGTCAAAGAGGTTCCCTAATTTCAGATATTGCCATTTTAGTAGTCTCAGCCGAAGAAGGAGTGAAAACTCAAACCCTAGAAGCCCTATCTTCCATTAAAGAGGCTGGCATCCCTTATATCGTGGCGATCAACAAGATTGACAGACCAAATGCCAACCCTGAAATCACTAAACAAAGTTTAGCCGAGAATGAAATCTTGGTAGAAAGCTATGGTGGTAAAATCCCATCAGTTAATATTTCCGCTAAAACCGGAGAGGGTGTTAATGACTTATTAGACCTCTTAATCCTGGTAGCTGAAATGGAAGAACTCACAGGGACCAAAAATGTGGAAGGAACAGGTTATGTTCTAGAGACCAATCTTGATCCAAAAAGCGGAACCATGGTCACCCTGATTATTAAAAACGGCTCAGTTAAGGTTGGGGACTTTGTAGCTGTTGGCTCTGTGTTGGGAAAAATAAAAAAGATGGAAGATTTTAAAGGTG
The DNA here is from genome assembly GCA_050485705.1 of Candidatus Vogelbacteria bacterium. GTDB lineage: Bacteria > Patescibacteriota > Minisyncoccia > Phycocordibacterales > XYD1-FULL-46-19 > JBJHBV01. The sequence continues at coordinate 1,578 of JBJHBV010000023.1, read as the reverse complement.
ACAATATCAAAGAGGCAACTTTCTCCTCCCCTGTCTTAATCTATGGTTTTTCCGAACCTCCAACCGCCGGTAAATCATTTATTGTTTTCAAAGACAAAAAAACAGCCGAGAAACACCAAGCTGAGATGAAGACCAAGGAAGAAAAAAGCCAGAACAGAATAGATGACGCCGCAACTGAAGACGAAACCATTATTCCTTTGATTTTAAAGGCTGACACTTTTGGCACTTTAGAGGCAGTACAAAGAGAGGTGGCCAAATTGGAAACAGAAAGAATACGCCTCAAAATCGTCCAATCTGGAATTGGGGCCATTACTGAAAATGATATCAAGACATTAGCGGGATCAACCAACGCCATAGCTCTTGGTTTTAATGTGAACATAGACAAAAAAGCCAAAGATATAGCCGAAAGACTTGAAATCACCACGGCTACTTTTGATATTATTTACAAACTAAGTGAGTGGTTAGAAGAAGAATCAATCAATCGTCGCCCGACAATCACCATAGAAAAGCCGACCGGTAAAGCTAAAATATTAAAACTATTCAGTGACACCAAGAACAAACAAGTAATCGGAGGAAGGATGGAAGAAGGTAAAATTCTAAAATCCGATCGCTTTAATATCTATCGTCGAGAAATCTTGATTGGACAAGGAAAAGTTATTGGCTTGCAAAAAAATAAGGCCGAGACTTCAGAGGTGGAGGAAGGTAGTGAATTCGGAGCCTTGGTAGAAATAAAAGCCAAAACCCCTCTAGCTCCCGGTGACATAATTCAAGCTTTTGTATTGGAAAAAGAATAATCGCCAAACCAGACATTTTGTGTATAATTTATTGGGGAATTGAAAGAATATGGATTTACACCGAGAAAAAGTAAAAGGCTTAATTATGGAAAAGACGGCAGACTTTTTCAATCGTGAATCCAATCGTATGTCTCTGATTACGGTTACTGACTGTATAATATCTAAAGATGGCCGAAGAGCTACTGTCTATATTTCCGTTCTGCCAGATAGTCAAAAAGAAAATGCCTTAAACTTTGCTAAAAGAAAAAGGAAAGATCTGAAGGACTATGTGATGAAAAATACCAAAATAGGCCGAATTCCTCATTTTGAAGTGGAATTAATATAGGCACGGTGGCGAAGTGGTAACGCAGCGGTCTGCAAAACCGCCATGCGCGGGTTCAATTCCCGCCCGTGCCTCCAAGACCTTTAAAAAATCAATATGCCCGGGTGGTGGAATTGGTATACACGCACGACTTAAAATCGTGTCCCTACTGGGTTGCGGGTTCAAGTCCCGCCCCGGGCACAAAAACAAAGGAACCGAAAGCGGAGCTTTTGGTGACTATTGTTTTGAAGTCGGAGTGGGACTTGAAAGCCGGAGGCGGTACACAAGACGAGCGAAGCGAGTGCTTGTCGCCGAGGCCGGGCAGGAGCCACCCGCTAGAATTCAAGCAAAGCGAAGAATTATAGCGAGGTGAGCTGACGCCAAGTCCCGCCCCGGGCACAAAAACAAAGGAACCGAAAGCGGAGCTTTTGGTGACTATTGTTTTGAAGTCGGAGTGGGACTTGAAAGCCGGAGGCGGTACAC
>JBJHBV010000022.1:393-8574 GCA_050485705.1 Candidatus Vogelbacteria bacterium | reverse complement strand
GAAATACCTACTCTGGGAAGACAGACTCAAGGAGTTAGGATTATGAAACTTAAAGCTGGTGACAAGGTCGCTTCAATTACTTGTCTCTAAGAAGATTCTTAATGTGTACAAAAAACTTATAACCTCAGGTCTTCTGGGTTATAATGTTTCTATGTATTTATCAAATACTACTAATTTTCTCTCACCAGCCAACTGTGTTGCCAGGTTGAAGCTTCTACCGGGAACCAAGGTGGCTGATTTGGGTGCTGGGACGGGGGCTTTTTCTATTTCTTTGGCTAGAGCTGTTACTTCCAGTGGTAAGGTCTACGCCATAGATGTTCAGAAAGATTTGTTAGATAGATTAAAGAAAGAGGTTTCCAAGCATAGACTATCCAATATTGAAGTGGTTTGGGGTGATATAGAGCATCCCGGTGGGACCAAGCTCAGAGATGAGGCGGTGGGAGCAGTAGTGGTGGCTAATGTTTTGTTTCAGATTGAATCACCCTATGCCTTAGCGATAGAAGCTAAGAGAATTTTGCAAAAAGATGGTAAGATTTTAGTAGTGGAGTGGCGTGAATCTTATGGTGGTATGGGGCCTGATTCTAAAGCGGTAGTATCTGAAGAGGAGGCCAAGAGTATTTTCTTGCAAGCCGGTTTAGAATTAGTGGAATCATTTAGTGCCGGACCACATCATTATGGGCTTATTTTTATGAAGAAATAACATGAGACTTTTTCAGGTAGTAGTTTTAATGATTCTAGGTTTCTCTTTGATTTTAGGGGTTTTGTTTTTTGCCGGAATTTTACCTTCTCCTTGGGGTTCTGCTCGTGGTGGTCTTTCCGGCGGAACAGTGGTCATGTGGGGTACGGCCCCCAGAGAAGTGATGGAAGGATTTATTAATCAAATCAATTTGAATTATCGCGATGATTTTGAGATCCAATATGTTCCTAAAAATCCGGCTACTTTTGAAAATGAATATATTCAAGCTTTAGCTCGAGGTCAAGGACCCGATTTGATTTTTATTGATCACGAAATGATTTTTAGAATTGGAGATACTTTGGCCCCGGTACCCTACGAATTCTTTTCCGAAAGGGCTTTTCGCGACACCTTTGCCGAAGGGACAGAGATATTTCTTTCACCGACCGGAGCTTTAGCTTTGCCAATGACGATTGATCCTTTGGTGATGTATCATAATCGTAATATTTTCAATAGCGAAGGTATCCCTTCTGTTCCTAGAAATTGGAGTGAGTTCTTACTCATTTCTCAAAGATTGACGAGAGTTGATGAACGTAGAAATGTCATTAGATCCTCTGCTCCTTTAGGTCAGTTTGCCAATGTCAGGAATGCTAAAGAAATTCTTTCTACTCTTATCTTGCAGTCCGGTAATCCCATAGTCTCTCAGTTGCCTGATGGTAGTTATCAATCAGTGATGAGAAGTACTGCTGGTCAGACCTTGGCTCCGGCTGCTGCCGCTGTAGATTTCTTTGTCCAGTTTGCTGATCAGTCCAGAGCCACTTATTCTTGGTCCAGGGCAATGCCGGAAGCCCAAGATGCTTTTGTAGCTGAAAGTTTAGCTATTTATTTTGGTTTTGTGGGAGAGTTGCGAGCAATGAGAGACAAAAATCCTAATCTTAATTTTGATATTTCAGTGATTCCTCAAAGAGATGCCAATGCTCCCAGGGTCACCTATGGCCGGTTTAATGGAATATCTGTCGTAAGGGCATCAAACAATCAGACTACTGCTTTTCAGGTGGCTTTCGTCTTGGCTTCTAGAGAACAATCTTTTGTCTTTGCTAATTTGTTTAACGGTTTGGCTCCAGCTAGGAGGGATCTTTTGTTTGCAGCTCCTACCGACGCCTTTGGTCAGACTTTGTATCAATCAGCATTAATGAGTAAGGCTTGGGTTGATCCGGACCCGGTAAGAACCAGAAATATTATGGCCAATATGACCGAAAATGTTTTATTACGTAGACAAGAATCTCGTCTAGCAGTAATGGACGCAGATGAGCAGATGAATGTTTTGTTAGATAATCGTTAAAATATGAAAAACTTATTATTCAAACAAACTTTATTTTTCACAATATTCCTTTTTCTTTTTTTACCTTTAATATCTTGGGCTGAATTGGTTCCTTGTTTTGGATATGGGGAATGTGATTTTCAAAAATTAGGTGATTTGGCTAATAATGTAGTTTCATTTATTGTCTTTGGTCTAGCGGTGCCGGTAGCTACTATCGCTATTTTAGTTTCGGGTGTGATGTTGGTGGTATACTCCAGTAATTCTGGTAAAAGATTAGAAGCTTTAAATATTTTAAAAATAGCTGGTTTGGGTTTGATCCTTGTTCTGTCTGGATATTTGATAATTCAGGCTATTGTTTTTGGCCTTACCGGTCAGAGTCAAATAGGGTCTAGTCTTAATAGTATTTTTCAAAGATAGTATGAAATATTTAAAAATCTTTTTAGTTTTAAATTTTTTAGTTTTTATTCCATTAGTGGTTGAGGGTTTTGCTGTATCTAGAGATCATTGGAATTTACTTACTTATCAACAATTAAATCAAAGACCCGGATTTGATATGAGTTTTCAGGAATATCAAGGATTGATGGAGATTCCTCATTACAGAAATTTAATAGAAGAACAAGGTCTTCAGAGAGCCAGAGAGATGGGGTATAACATCTCTGTCTATGATTCTTCTCCTGTTAGAGGACAAGAAACATCTAATTACTATGATGATCTGCGAAGAAGTCAGCAGATGTTTGAACAAAGACAGCAAAATCAAATAGACCCTGATGGTCATGTTAATTTTCCAACACCACCCCCTAGTTCACCTCCAGATATTTCTTTTCTGTATGAAGATTTTTCTAGTGTGAATGAGGAAGAAGAAGGGGGGATTAGAATTCTTTGGCCAGATGACGCTCAGTTGCCAGATGACTTTAATCCTAGAGATTATATAAGTATGCAAAACTCTTCTGGTAGTGGTCCAAATATCAATACTTCGGGTGGTGGTAGTGGTCCAAATATCAATACTTCGGGTGGTGGTAGTGGTCCAAATATCAATACTTTGGGAGGTGGTAGCGGTCCAAATATTAATACTTTGGGAGGTGGCGGTGTGCTCAGATTACAAAATCCTATTAGGGCTGGTAATTTTGAGGAGTTTTTGAATGCCATTATCTCAATAGTAGTTCAAATAGGAGTTCCGGTGGTAGCTTTGGGTATTATTTATTCTGGTTTTTTGTTTGTGACTGCTGGGGGTAATACAGAAAAATTAAATCTAGCTAAGCAAACTTTTCTTTATACTTTAATTGGAGCAGCTATTGTTTTGGGAGCCTTTGTCATTTCTGCTGCGATTCAAGGTACAGTGGATCAATTAAGGTAGTTAAATTAAAAGGGGATATATTTATTCCAAGATTCATTAAATAGTTTATACTAAAATTAAATAAGATAACATTTGGAAAATGAAATTTAAATTTACATTGTTAGCGGTTTTGATAGTATTTTTAATACCTATTAGTGTTTCAGCCCAGAATATTTTTGGTGATAGTTTTGAGGAAATAATGTTTCCTAGTAATAATGATTGGCACCCACCTCTTTTAGTGCCAGAGAGACCAACTCCAACCCCTTTGTCTCCCGATGGTGATGCGTATGCTGAATGGTTAAGACAAAATCCTAATCCTTTGCCAGATTTTTCAAATGAACCAATTTTAGAGCCTGGGGGGCCGGGGGGAGGAGACTTTTTCCCAACTAGTGGTGGTGGTTCTCGTCCTGATACTATTGCCGGTGTTTTGTCTTTAATTGTTAATCAAATTCTTAATCCCCTGATTGGAGTATTGATTGCTTCTGCTCTTGTGGTCTTTTTCATTGGTGTGATAAAATATATAAGGGTAGCAGGGGAAGAAGATAAAAATGAAGCAAAGAGAATAATGTGGTGGGGAATTATTGCTTTGTTTGTGATGGTTGCTGTCTGGGGTTTGGTTCAGATAGTGATCAATACTTTTTTCCCGGGAGGTGTGCCGGCTAGGCCACCTGTACCAAGGTTTTAGTTATTAAATTAATAAGGTCGTTTTATTAAAATTTATTATTTATTTATGAATAAAAAATATTTATTGGCTTCAGCTTCAATGGTGGCTTTGACCCCTATTGTAGCTTTAGCTCAAGCTGGTACATTGCAGGGAGTTTTAAGGATTGTGGGAGATATTTTAGGTTTGTTAATTCCCCTTCTTATTACCATCGCGGTTATTGTCTTTTTCTGGGGTTTGATCAAATACTTAATGTCAGCTGGTGATGCTGAGGCTAGATCTTCCGGAATCAATCTTATGATTATGGGAATTATTGCTTTGTTTGTGATGGTTGCTGTCTGGGGTTTGGTTGGTATCTTGGCTGATACTTTTGGTGTTCGACCTGGAGGTGGTGCTCCTAATCCTGGTGGCTTAGTACCTCCAGTTAGATAGTTTCGTGCAAATTCCTTTACTTAACAACATAAATCAGTACATCATAAACCCGATAATCGGGTTTATGATTGCTTTAGCCTTAGTGTGGTTTATGATAGGTATGATTCAGTTTATTGCCGGGATGGATAGCGAAGAGAAAAGAATAGCCGGTCAAAAGCACATGCTCTATGGAATTATTGGATTGTTTATTATGATCACTGCCTTTGGTATTATGCAAATCATCTGTAATACTATTGGTTGTTAAGTTTAGTTAAACTAATAAAAGAAAAAACCGCCCGGGTGTCTTGCGATACGCGGGCGGTTTGGGTATTGGCTACCTAAAGATGGTAACCGTTTCTGGTCTTCCGGTTTTTGAACGGAAAACCAAATCGGTTACATTTGCATCTATTGGTGTCCTATCTGTTGAGGATTGAGCGGAGCTATCCTCCGACCCTCTGATTTTTATTTCAACCTCTCCAGTCATCCGTGTTTGGAGGGTTGTTGGATTCCTCGGCTCCTGAAACTTTGGCGGATCTGACCACATGCCGACAGGGGCGATGACAGTTCCGAGTATCTCCACCCCGCCCTTCTCTGTTATTGCAGGAGAACGATTGGCCCGCCGCGGGGTTGCTGTCGAAGCGAAGGTCGGAGTTTCCAACGACCTTTCCTGCCACCCTGCCCAGCTGTTAGTAAGGGTGACTTTGGCCGGCTCGGCCGGTTCACGGGGATCAATCTTGATTCCGAAAACTGCCCAGATGCCCCCAAGGATTAACACTGTTGTCATCCCTCGGACAATCCATCTCCTGGTCGTGTTCGGATCACCGTCCGACCAGTACAGGATAGATATCCCGATGACAAGCAGGCAGGCCACCCAGGCTACACTTGACCCCCACCAGGCCGAGCTCAGCTCAGGCGCTGCCAAGTGGAAGGCGACGATCAGGATGATTACTCCGACGAGGTTTGTAGTTTGAGGCTTGTTTCGAACAAACCCCATGAGAGTTGCCATTGTTGGGGTTGTTGCAGTTGGAGATTGAGTATAGTTCCTCATCAGCCACCAACTCACCAGCCCGATCAGGCCGAAGAAAAAAAGAACCCCCACAAACAACAAAAACCCCAGAAAGCCCATCAGAACCATTTCCATGAGTCTAACTCCTTTTCGCGCTTCGCGCATTTTCAAGTTTGTCTTTTTTTATTATATCAAATAATATAGACATGTCAAGTATAAAAAACGAGCCGGGTCCATGTGATGAACCCGGCTCTTTGAATTGGATGGAAGTTACTGGATAATGACCGGAGGGGTTTTTTCTTGGTTTCCTCCGGTTCCGCCGACAATGTGGGTCAGGTTACTGTTGCTGATGAATTCCCACTTCCGCATCTCCAGGACTTGCTTGGCGGCGTCTTCTCTGGTCACACCTTGCTGTTGGGCGCAAATTGTGTCGACCATTGCCTTAAAAGCGTCAGCTTCAGCTTGACCTTTAAGGCGGATTTCTTCGGCGTCACCTTGAGCCTTAGCCATGACCCCTTTGGCTAAGAATTGCTGTTCGACTTCATTGCGCCTGGCTGATGCCACACCGGCTGTTGAGGGATTGGGATACCAAGACACAACCCTGAAGTTGATCATGGCCAACCCAAAGGTCGTTACAAACCCCTGAGGGTTTGTTTTGTGTTGTTCGGAGGACATTTGGAGCTCTTCTGATTTAATGTCTGTCATCAAGCCCTTGAGGAGTTTGGCCTTCTCTTCGTCAAGTTCATCGATGGTAGACTGAGAGGCATTGAGACTCCTCATGTATTTGTCTAGATCCGAGCTAGGCCCTTTCTTTAGCTCAATCCACCCTTGGTAATCAAGGGGTTTTTTGTCGGGATCACTTTTGTATGTGGCACAGAAGTCAATGACTCCGGCTTCGATCATGGCGTCTATTCTAGGGTAGTGTCCGCCTTTGTATAGAAAGACTGGAATACTGGGAATGACCGTGTGGAAGATCGCTTGGATTACGATGTCCACTTGTGTTCCGTCCCCTGGCAATTCTACCCCCCTAATGATAAGAGGGCGAACCGGCATAAAACGCAACCATTTGGTCGGCCTCATCCCTTCGTTCTCTATCCAATCTTCTTCTTTAAGGATCTCATCACCGCCCGTGTGTTCTTTGAGCCTCTTGGCTTCAATTTTGAACTCCTTAAGGCGGATCTGCGGATACAAGAGACTGACCGGCATGATGCCGAGTCGTTTCCATAACCACTGACCAAGCCGACCCCAAGGCACCTCATTTGTTATTGATGATTCTTCTGTTGGGGTATCACTTGGAACGATCCAATATCGGCCGTGTTGGTCCGGGGTTTTAGATAGTCTGTATCCGTCGACATTGACTATCTGTGTATCTAAATCCTCACCCTTCACCTTGAATCCGATATGCCCCTCAAGAGGACGTGACAGTTGCCAGTCTTGTTCCGCTGAGATATACCCAGCGACAACAATAAGGATGGTGTTAATGGCGAATAAGCCTATCACTCCCAACACCATGATTACTATTATCCAAAACATGATTCTTCTCCTTCTAAACCCTCTCGGGTTTTTGTTTCCATCCAATATGTCAAAGGTTTGCCAGTTTAGGCAGACCTATCATTCTGGCTGTATTTATAGCACAGTATATAGCTATTTGTCAATATTATGAATATGATTACTTAGCTCTATTATTTTGTTTGTATTATCTTTTTCGTTGGTCTTATTATATCTTTCAAAACCACATTTTATACATTGATGAAGGATATGGTAGTCTCCTTGTTTTAAATTGATAGAGATTGGTTTCATGAGTCCTTTGCAAGTTTCTAATCTATCACCGGGATTGATATCAACATGCTTGCTCCATAGGCACTCAGGGCAGTGATTAGTGTAGCCATTACCTTGTGTCTTATAACCACAATTTTGACAGATAAAATCTTCTTTCTTTTTTTGGAATTTTTTAGTTTGCATTAATTAAAGTAACCAGATACTTAAGGTGTACCCAACCAAAAAAGCAATTGTGGCTGCTGTCGTACCTATAGCGAAGGTTGTTAGGGAGGTAAATAAACGATTTTTACCCGTTAGTGATCCTCTTATAGAGCCAATTATTAAGAAAGCAATTGATGTGAAGAAGAAAGCAAAAAATGCTTGATTACTTTGAAAAGTTGGTATTATTTTTGAAAACAAAAAGGGGATTAGTGGTATGAAACCAATTAAAACAAAAGCAAAAAAAGTTATAATCGCACTTTTAATCGGGTTTCTACTATTTGATATTTCTTTATTTTTTATATTTAAATCGTTTTGAGATTTTACTGAGAGATAGTTTGAAATACCCATGGAAAATCCATCTGCCGATAAATTAGCCAGGCCTAAAATTATGATTATGGCTGGACTTAAAGAGGCCCCAATTGCTCCAGATATGATGGCTAAAGTAGTAATAGCGCCATCGATTCCACCATATACAAAATCAGCTAAGTATTCGTTTTTTTTGCCCAGTTGCATTTTTGGTGGGCGAGAGAGGACTTGAACCTCCAAGGATTGCTCCACTAGTTCCTAAGACTAGCGCGTCTACCAATTTCGCCACTCGCCCGTGACTTAGTTATATTATCAAAATTTAAGTACCTCTGGAACTAGTGGAGTGCTCCACTAGCCCTATTTCCTGTCTCGCTTTGCTCAACAACGGAAATTTCTGCTAAGGCAGAACCGGATGAAAATTAAAGCAGTTTAATTTTCATTCCCGCGACTAAGCGCGTCTACCAATTTCGCCACTCGCCCGTGACTTAGT
>JBJHBV010000022.1:0-383 GCA_050485705.1 Candidatus Vogelbacteria bacterium | reverse complement strand
GCTTTTGTCCGCCCAGTAGGATTCGGCCACTCTCATGGATATTTTATTTCACTTCATTCATAAAATATCTCATTCCCTCGGCCCCCACTCGCCGTCACTGATTTTTATTCAAAAATCAGGCTTTGCGACGGCTCGGTTCGAATCCTCCTGATCCGGTAAAATAATGGTCGCCAAACACTTCGTTTTTGACTTCCGTATTTTGTCCGCCCAGTAGGATTCGAACCTACGACCGTTCGCTTAAGAGGCGACTGCTCTACCAACTGAGCTATGGGCGGCGAATTAATATAAGTTACAGGTTTAACCTCCGACTTCAAAACAATAGTCACCAAAAGCTCCGCTTTCGGTTCCTTTGTTTTTGTGCCCGGGGCGGGACTTGGCGTCAG
>JBJHBV010000021.1:0-8712 GCA_050485705.1 Candidatus Vogelbacteria bacterium | reverse complement strand
TTTGCTTTTGCCTATACCTACAAAAACCACTCTTCCGCCAGTTCAGCTGATTTTCTCCGCAAAATCAAAACCGTAGCTCCGTTTGCTATTGAAACGGTGCAAACAGACAATGGTAGTGAATTTGCTTGCCATTTCAGACAAGCCTGTCTTGATCTGAATATTATTCATTTTCATACCTACCCCAGAAGTCCAAAGATGAATGCTTGCATTGAGCGATTTAATCGCACTTTATCAGAAGAGTTTCTGGTGTGGAACCGGTCTCTTCTGCGAGATGATTTACCTGACTTCAACCGCAAACTCATTGACTACCTTATTTGGTTTAACACCAAACGTCCTCATCATTCACTTGGTCTAATTTCACCTTTGCAGTATATTATATCTAAATTACCAGAGTCAGAGTCTCATATGTGGTGGACGAGTACACCTCCTTGTCACTCTTTTTGATAAGCCGTATAATCTAGACATGGAAAAAAAGACAGAAACAGGTTTGGCGATATTTATAACCCTCGTTTTCTTAGCTGTATTTTTCTTACCCCAAACGTCAATTTTGGATGATCTAGAGAACATTGGCAGTCGGACCGAAGTTGAAAAATCAGAGTTAGTGGAGTTTGATTTAAGTGAATTTGGTTTAATCTTCAAATACCCAGGAGACCAAAACGGTTACATAATTGACTCTGAAACACCGATTGGGTCAGAAGAACTTCTTTTGTTTATTACACCTTCCACCGGAAGGCAACTAATCTTGAGAAATAGTGAGTCGCTAATGTTAGTTAGATTATATACAGAAATAGAAGACAGGATTAATGACTGGGCACCAACAATACCGGAACTTAAGTATGATGAAAAAATTAATGGTCGCCAATATGGCCGAATACAAGGAAGAGATGCTCTGTGGTTTCAAACCAGAGAGAATATAGGGACAGACAATTTAGTTATAAAGAACAACAACACAATGATTGTTTTTACCGCTATTTATCCCCTCTTTAATCAGAGTATCAGAAACGACCTAATTACTATTATTGAAAACATAGAATTCTAACGTTTCAGAGTGTTTACCAAAACATGATCAATGAAATAGGGATTACTGACCCCTACGGCTTTAAGTGATTTCGGTAATAATGATTCTTGAGTTAATCCCGGTAAAGAATTTGTTTCTAAAAAATAAATTCCGTTTTTGGTGATAATAAAATCGCTTCTAGAATAATCGGCCAAACCTAAAGCCTGATGAATTTTTTGACTGGATTTTTCCAATTCTCTTTTTTCTTCATCTTTGAAATTTCCGGGGCATATTTCTTCCGTAATTCCTGAATATTTAGCTTCATAGTCAAAAAGCATCTTACTGGCCGGCTTTCTAATTTCTACCGGTGGCAAAGCATAAATTGTTTGCCCTCTCAAGTTTTCTACCACCCCACAGGTCGCCTCTTTACCAAAAATATATTCTTCTACCAAAGTCCTATCTCCCATCATTTCAGCTTCCTCCAATAGTTCCACCAATTCCAAAAAGTTTTTAGCGACAGCTATCCCCACAGAAGAACCCTTATCTATTGGCTTAATAACCCAAGGAGGAGAAAAGCTATTTATAATATTTCTTCCAGCTTGCTCCGGATCAGTATTATCTTCAATAATTACAAAACGAGGGGTTTTAAGACCAAAACGAGAAGCAATCATTTTGGTTAGATGTTTGTTCATTGCCAAAGCCGAAGCAAAATGACCAGAGCCGGTATATTTAAGTTTTAAATCATCTAATATTTTTTGAACCTGACCATCCTCTCCATACTCTCCATGAAGAGCATTAAAAATCACATCCACCCGACGAGAAATACTATCAAAACCAACCGGCTCGCCTCTATGATGCCAAACACCATCTCTGGTTATTAAAATATCTACCGGCTCATACTGATCGGGTAAATTATTCAAAACAGTCTCACCTGATTTGAGAGAAATTTCATATTCAGAACTTGGACCACCCCGCAAAACTCCAACTCTGATTTTTAGCATAGTTTATTTTATATAGCTATGAACCTTTTCAATAACATCATCTAAGGTGAAATTTGCTTTAATCAAGAAGTCATCTGCGCCTAATTCTTTAGCCTTTTCTATATCTTCTTTTTGCCCCAGATTAGAAAAAACTATTACCGGTATATTCTTTAATTCATCAACCCCTTTTATTTTCTCTAAGACTTGAAAGCCATTCAGGCCGGGAAGCAACAAGTCTAACAATATCAAATCGGGTTTTTCATCGGAGACAGCTGCTACAGCACTTTCACCATCTACCGCTACAGACACAGCATAACCATCAGACTCCAGCCTTTTCACTGTTAGAGATCTTAAAAATTCATCATCTTCCACTATTAGAATTTTCTTATTTTCACTCATGGATTTTTATTTTTTATTATAATCTTAATAAATTATTCTATTGATTGATCTTGTGGTTTACTCACACTTTTACTCTCATGACGTAAAGGTAAAGTAAAGTGAAAAATTGTCCCCCTATCAGGAGCGCTCTCAAACCACATTGTACCATTATGTCTTTCTATAATATCTTTGGCTATAAACAAGCCTATTCCGGTACCATCAGGCTCTGCCGCTACAGCATTACTGGCTCTGAAAAATTTATGAAAGATCTTCTTTTGTTCTTCTTCGGGAATACCCATTCCCGAGTCTTCAACAGCAACTTCCAGACTAGGATGAACGCTGTTTATTCTATCATCTTTGATTTTTATTGTCACTTGACCGTCAGTAGGGGTATATTTTATAGCATTATCCAATAAATTTTCTACCACCATCCTTATTTTAGATGGATCTATTTCCACTTCAGGTAATTGCCTGTCCGGCTTTTTAATAATGAGGGATATCTTTTTACTTTCCAATTGATTTTCAAACTCAAAAGCCACCTTTTCAACCAATTCCGGCAACTGAACCATAGCCGTGGTTAAATCAGTTTGGTCTGTACCAATATGGTCCAAATTAAGCAAATTGTTCACTATCCCTATCATCCGCTGAGTGCTTTCATAACCCTTAGACAAAAAAGTTTCTTGGTCCGAACTAATCTGTCCCAACTGACCCGAAAGCATCATATTGAAAGTCCACTTAATGGCCGATAGAGGGGTCCGAAGTTGATGAGTGGTGACAGAAATAAACTTAGACTTAGCTTGTTCTAATTTTTCCAATTGCTGTTTAGCTAATTTTAATTCCAAATCTTTAGAGTGTAATTGCCTGATTGCAGTTTCCAGTTTCTCATTCATGTGCCTGACCCACTCCTCCTTCTTTTCATTATTTTCAGTGTGTTCAGTGGGTAAAGCAACCTCATGGGCTTTAAAAATTTTAACGGGTTTTACCAGATGATAATTATAGGCTAAAATCACACCGGCTAAAATATAAAGTAGAGAAAAATTCAAAACCGAGTTGTATTTATCATCAAAACCCGCCCAATCCATTACTACCGGGTTAGAAAAATAAGTTACAAAACCTTCTTTCTCCAGAAATACCAAGAAAAACATTATCAATGAAGAAGTGAGAGCTGTAAAAATAGGCAACCAAAAATCAAACAACACCACCGCAACCAATATCGGCCAAAAGAAGAAGAAACCACTGGTTAAACTTGGACCCCCTAAAAGATATACCAAGACTATGACAAATAACAAATCGTAAATTAAAGTAAAATACGCAGACCAAGTAATAGAAAAACGACTTGGCTTTTTAGCAATTGCGGTCAACAAGAAATAAGGTAAGAAATTAACAACAATCAAAGAAACAAAGAAAATCAATAATTGCAAAACCGGTAAATTAAAGTTATTAGAACTTCCAACAAAAACAGTAGACAAAATAACGGCCACAATACCGACAAAAGCAAAAAGCCATCTGTAAAAAACAAAAAGCCTCAAAGCATAGAGCCTGAACTTATCAAATTCCGTCATCAATTTAATTATAACACCAAAATAAACAACAAAAACTTTTTATTTTGAGATATCGGTGGATAGTAATCAAATAATCTTATCTCTTTTTTGTCTATGATAATTTATGGCAAAACGATGAGCTGAAAAATTAGCCAATAAAATTTCTTTTTCGTATTTTATGACAATTTCTTCCTGACCCAGTATTTTCTTTGGCCGATGGTATTCATCTTTGACTACCGAAACCAGAGGAATATCTAAGTCCATATTTTTTAACACTTTTTTACCCAGATTAATATGAGCTTGACCACCATCCAAAACTATTAAGTGAGGCAAGCTCCAATCTTTATGCTTCAAACGTCTTTCCAACAATTCTTTTAAATTGGCTATATCGTTATTGTCCCTAGATTGAGAACCTTTCAATAAAAATCTCCTGTAACTTTCTTTGGATATTTCTCCATCCACCACCACCGTCATAACCCCCACAGTATCACGACCAGACATATGGGCAACATCAAAAGCCTCTATTTTAAAACCGCTATCAATATAACCATCATCAGATTTTATAAGAGAAACATCTCGTATATGACGCAAAGCAAAAAGTTGATTGCGATAGATCTTAGCCATTTCAAAATTCTTATTTTGAGCCTCTTTTTTCATCTCTGTTTCCAAGCTTTTTATAACCATTTTTTTCTTTCCCTCCAAAAATAGAATTATGTTTCTAACAGTCCTGGCATAATCATTTTTTGAAATTAAACCCAAACAGACGCCGGGACATAAACCAATTTGATGGTTAAAACAAGCTTTCCCGGAATTGGGCTTACACTTATCACGATAAGGGAAAATTTTTCTAATAATTTTTAACCCTTCTCTTATTTCGCTAGATTTAGGAAAGGGTCCAAAGCTTTTCTTTACAAATCCGGGGTCCACCCCCAACATCATCTCCCTCCCCCTAAGTAAAATAATTCTGGGAAAATCCTCCTTGGTTATAACAACATAGTAATAGCTTTTATCATCTTTTTCTTTAACATTGTATTTCGGTTTATGTTTTTTGATTAAATTATTTTCCAAAATTAGAGCTTCCAAAACAGAATCTGTTTTTTCAAAGGTGATAGCGGTAATCTCTTCTACCATATTCCTAATCCTCAGACCTCTTGCTCTTTCAATATCTTTACCAAAATAACTCCTTACTCTGTCTCTTAAAGAAGTAGCCTTACCAATATAGACAACCTTTTTCCCAGACCAAAAAAAATATACCCCGGGAGATGCAGGTAATTTTATTTTTTTGAAATCTTTTATCATTTTTTATTCTTCTTATCCTAAACATTATTTAAATACTTGGCGGTATGCGATCCGGGGGCATAAGCCACCTCTTCCGGTGTTACTTTAGCTATGACCTTACCTCCACTTTCTCCACCTTCCGGACCCATATCAATTACATAATCAGCATTTTTGATAACATCCATATTGTGCTCTATCACCAAGACAGAGTTTCCACCCCTATCCACTAATTTTTGCAAAACTTCTACTAAATTTTTAACATCCTCATAATGAAGTCCGACTGTCGGCTCATCCAAAATATAGATAGTCCTCTCAGTAAAAGGCCTATAGAGCTCAGAAGCAATTTTTATTCTCTGAGCCTCTCCTCCGGATAAGGTAGTGGCCGACTGACCTAATTCTAAATATCCCAGACCAACATCATTTAAGGTTTTTAAACGATCATAAATAGCGGGTATATCAGCAAAAAAACTCAGGGCTTCTTCTACTGTCATATGTAAAACTTGATGAATATTTTTCTTTTTATATTCCACTTCCAAGGTTTCCTTCTGGAAGCGGGTCCCATTACAAACATCACAAGTCACATAAACTGTAGGTAAAAAGTGCATTTCTACGGCTATAGTGCCATTACCTTGACAGGCTTCACAACGACCACCCTTAACATTAAAAGAAAATCTCCCCGGTTTCCAGCCACGAACCTTAGCCAAAGAAGTCTCAGAAAATAATTCCCTGATAAAAGTAAAAGCTCCCGTATAAGTAGCAGGATTAGAACGCGGAGTTCTACCAATAGGTGATTGATCTATCAGGATAGTACGACTAACATACTCTGAACCGGAAAATTCTTTACAGTTAAAAATATCATTACTGCGATAATGACGGCTGTGCTTAGCTTGTAAATTTTTATAAAGAATTTCGTAAACAAAAGATGATTTCCCGGATCCGGATACTCCGGTTACAGCTACCAAACGCCCCAACGGAACATCAACATTCAGATTTTTAATATTAAATATATTTCCGCCTCTGATTTTAATAGTACCTTTTTCTTTTTTTCTTCTGGTTTCCGGTAAAGTTACGTTTTTTTCTCCTCTTAAATAATCAACGGTTAAAGAATTAAAAGTGTTTCTTTTGGCTGTGAGAAGTTTGACGGTGTCTTCGGCTATTACAACCTTACCACCATGAATACCAGCCCCCGGACCAATATCAACTAAGAAATCGGAAGCATATATGGTATCTTCATCATGCTCAACAACAATAATGCTATTGCCCATATCTCTTAAATCAAGCAAGGTCTTGATTAAACGATCATTATCTCTGGAGTGTAGACCGATAGTTGGCTCATCTAGAACATATAAAGTACCCACCAAACGAGAACCAAGCTGTGAAGCAAGTCTTATTCTCTGAGCCTCTCCTCCGGACAAAGTATTGGCTTTACGATCTAAAGTAATATAATCTAAACCAACATCATATAAAAACTTAATTCTGGCTTTTATCTCCCTCAAGACCATATCAGCAATCTGTTTCTCTTTAGAGGTCAAACTCAAATCGGTAAAAAATTTATCTGCCTCAGACACCGACATGGCTGAAATTTCTACAATATTTTTCTTTTCATTCTCTTTACCTAAAAAGACATTGAGAGCTTCTAGACGCAGTCTCGCCCCATGACAATCAGGGCACTGCTCATCAGAAAACATACTCTTAGTACCCAATCCATGGCAAGTTGGACAAGCACCATAAGGGGAATTGAAAGAAAATAAGCGTGGCTCAATCTCAGGAAAAGAAAAGCCGTCCTCCGGACAAACAAATTTGGCTGACAACAGAAAGTTGTCTTTAGATTTAGTTAAGACATCTTTCTTGTTTTTATTTGAACCCAAAACAATTCTTACCAAACCATCAGACTCATTCAATGATCTTTCTACCGCCTCAGACAATCTTTCATAAGCTCCATCAAATTTGGCTTGCTTTATCATTTTCTTAAGATCTTTTTCTCCTTTGTCATCAGTAAAGTCAAGAACCTCTATTTCATCAACTAAAACATCAAGGTCATGTTTTTTGTTTTTAAGAAGAATTATTCTATCACGCAGTTTTTTTCTCTCTCCATCTATTAAAATTTCACTGTACCCTTTATCAAGTAGATCATAGAGTAATTGATAATACTCTCCTTTTCGCCCTCTGATCAAAGGACTATAAATCTGCAAAGTTAGATCATTTTTATTCTTCTGATTTAATAATTCTGATACTTTCTCAAGCACTAAAAGGACTATTTCTTCATGAGATAGTTTTTTTATTTCTCTCCCACAAAGAGGACAATAAGGTTTGCCAACTCGAGCAAACAAAACTCGTAGATAATCATAAATCTCAGTAATAGTCGCTACGGTAGAGCGAGGGTTTTGTGAGCGAGACTTTTGATCAATAGAGATGGCGGGTGACAAACCGGTAATATCATCAACATCAGGTTTCTGCATTTGACGTAAAAACTGTCTGGCATAAGCCGACAAGGATTCAACATAACGCCTCTGACCTTCCGCAAAAATAGTATCAAAGGCTAAACTAGATTTACCGGAACCAGACAAGCCGGTAATAACCACCAGTTTGTTCTGAGGAATTTCCAAATCAATATTTTTAAGATTATGCGTCTTAGCGCCCCTTATTTTTATTTTTTTCTCTTCCATATAAACATTAACATCCCCCTAATTTGACCTTATAGGGGGTGGCAAAAAGATTATAGCATAAAAAAGCGCCCTAACCTCAAAAGAGAGGCGGGCGCCAACAGAGACGAAGTTTGTTTAAAGGAGCTTGCTGATTTCCTCCAAACGAGAAACGGCCTGGTCCAGACCCTCACCAGAAATCTCTTCCTTGATGGATTCGATTTCCCGGTCGAGCTCTGACCGCTTCTGATTCAAAACCTCGAGATGAGTGGCCAGTTCATTATAACGAGTGACCTTGGTCTCAAGTTCTTTCAGTTTCTCGAGGGAAGAACTCTTCAACTTCACAGTGGGTGCTTCAGGAGTTGTTGGCCGAGAGTAGAACTTCTGACCATCCTCTTCGCGCAAGATAAGCTGCCCCTTGCGACAGAACGACTCAAATATTGGTCGAAACGTCCTGCCATCACCCGAGGTATCAAAAGTCTGAGCCAAGAGTGACCGAAGCTCGCCTTCGGCAATCTCCGAAACACCCGCCTCTTCCAGGTGCTCGTCAATCGCCAGAAGGGCGAACTCGACATCCTCCGGCCGAGAAGAGAATCCCTTCATCTTGTTCTCGGTCACTGACCCTCCTCCCTCCTTAGAAGGCTTCTGTGTCTTCTCCGGCTTGTCTTCCGGTGGTTCGGCCAACTCCACACCGCCGTTTTTACCAATACTGATCTCGGTATGTGGAGACAAAGCGTTCCACAGTTGGCGAGGAGATAATCCACCCCCACTGAGGAAACACTGGAAATGGGAGTTAGGGTCAGCTTTCACTCCGAGTCTGACTCCCGACGTCTCCCGGCGAACAAGAACAATGTCATTGGGAACGATGCCACGCTTCTTGTCCGTGATTATGAAGG
>JBJHBV010000020.1:0-8837 GCA_050485705.1 Candidatus Vogelbacteria bacterium | reverse complement strand
GATATGGAGTTTGTCAGACTTGGTTGGACCATTACTAGAGACCTGGCCAATATCGGTTTCATCTTTCTTCTTCTCTATATAGCCTTCAGCACCATTTTACGCTTAAGCTCAGCCAACACCACCAGACTTCTAGGTATTGTGATTATCACCGCCCTGTTTGTGAATTTCAGCGCTTTCTTAACCCGCACCGCTATAGATGTTTCAAACACCGTAGCTGTTGTCTTCTATAACAATATGGGTGACAGACAACCAGGAGAAACATTAGATGTGTCACAAATGTTTTTAGCTAGAGTTGGCCCAAAATATTTCACGGCTAGTGAACCAGAAAGAGAATTTGATGCTGCTAAACCAAGTGATTTTCCAGACACTTGGACAGGGATTATTTTGAATGGTTTAGGTAGAATAATACTTATAGTTCTAGCTATTTTAGTTATTCTGGCGGCAGCAGCCTTATTCTTAATTAGAAGTTTAGTATTACTTATTTTAATAATCACCGCTCCTATAGCTTTTCTGGGATTTGCTTTAACTGCTTTTGGTAAAAATATCACCGGAGAATGGGGTAGAAATCTCTCAGCCCAACTCCTATTTGCCCCGGCTTTTATGGCTATGTTCTATATCACCTTAAAAATGGTAGATGGTTCTGTAGAGATACAAAGAACAATGGCCGGTGATAATGATTTTATCGGTGGCATTATCCTCTATCTATTCCTTATAGGTATGATGATGGCCTCAATAATGATCGCCTCCAAAGTTGGGGCAACGGGTGGACAATGGGCCAACAAATTCAGTGTTGACAGAGCCAAAAGTTGGGGATCCAAGCTTGGGTGGGGAGCAGCTGGAGTTGCCGGTACTCAAACTATCGACAGGGTAGCAAACAAATTTGCCACTTCTGAAACTGCTCAAAATCTAGCTAGCCGTTACAAACTAGCTAGAGGAGCTCAAAGCGCAGCCGGTGTTGTGGCTGGAGCCAAATTTGGTGGAGGTAAATCTTTCCGAGAAAAACAAGAAGCGATTCAGAAGAGGAGTAAAGATTTTGATACCCCTGCACAAAAAGAAAGATATCTATTAGGGCAAACCTCTGCTAATCAGAAGAAAATCTACGAAGATCAAATGTCTGATCAGCAAAGAGCTAATGCAGAAATTGAAGCCATTACAAGAGGTGATCAAAAGACAGCTCAAGTATACAAAGCATTAAGAGAGGGAATGTCTCTGGATCAACAAGAAAAAATAGGGGAGGCAATGGAGAGAAAACTAAAAACAGACTACGGTAAACAAAATACAAACGAAGAAAGAATAGCCCACTTTACGAGCTTAAATGAAGATTTACAAAGAAGATTATATAAATCAATGTCTCCTGACGACCGAGCTTTTATGGAAAATGCCATAGATGAAAGAATATCAGGTTACATAGATTCAAGATCAAGACCACCAGAACTGCTGGCTGTGGAGAGAAACATAGAAGAATTTAAACAAAGTCTAAATGAAGAAGATAGAAATAAGACCAATAAAGCTTTGGGTGAGCTGAGAGACAAAACAGCTAATCAAGAAATAGTCAGGAGTTTGGAACAAATTCACCAAGATTTAACTTTGGGTAACAGATCAAGAATTGGTGAAATACAAAACTTACTAGACAGACTACCAGTAGATCAAATAAGTAAAATGAATAACGATATCCTTATGAACCCGGAAATGATAATACATATGGAAGCACCAGTGGTAGAAAAAATCTTTAAGGACAAACCTCAAGGTGTAACCAGGACTATTGCTGAAGAAATACAACGCAACGGAACAGAATCTGCTAGAAGATATATAGAAGGAACACCTTATGCTCCTGCTAGACAACAAACAGAAGCACCGGAAATAGAAATTCCAGAAAGCTACAGGGAAGATTCTGATGAAGAAATAAATGCTCAAAGAGAGGAATTACGAGCTCAAACAGTCAGAGAAAGACAACAAAACAGAAGGGACAATAATTAGAGATAAAATATGAATTTCAACAACAAACAAATAGAAGAAAAATTTAGGAGCCTACCAGAGACTTTACAAAATTTAATTGTTTCAGTTAGAACCGCGGAAATAATTAGAGAAATAGGTCAAAGTCACAAATTACACATAGATCAAATAGGCAAATTAGCTGATGAGATTGGTTTTGTGATGATGGGGCTGACCAGGCCCAATGACTTTATGTACAATATCGGTAAAAAATTAAGTCTCAGTCCGGATCTGGCTAAAGAAATCACCAAAGAAGTGGATGAAAAGATTTTTCGTCAAATCAGAGAAGAATTACAGAAGATGAGAGGGTTTGATGGGGGTGTTAATCAAGAAAAAAAGGAAGTAGCATCTGTAGAATCTGCTCCACCAAAAGAAGAATTAGAAGAGAAGCCAAGAAATATCTTTCAAGAGAAAATGAGTGGATTTTTCAAAAATGAAAAAAGTGAAGAAAAAACTCAACCCCAAAATGAAAAATCTCCTCCCAGGCACGACCCTTATAGAGAAACTGTTGAATAACACTGCGACAGTAATTGTTAAATTTTGGTATACTTAGAAACATAGCCTTAGTAAAGCCTATGAACTTTCAAGTACCTCAATTTATTGAAATAGAAGACAAAATTATTGGCCCTCTAACCTTTAAACAATTCATTTATATTGCTGGGTCTGGGGGATTGGCCTTCATTGTTTATGTCTTTTTGCCTTTTTTCTTGGCTATTGTACCAATGATTCTAATTGTTACCTTTGGTCTCGCTTTAGCTTTTTATCAAGTAAACAACAGGCCCTCCATATTAGCCCTGGAAGCTTTTTTGAAATATTTAATGGCTCATAAATTGTATATCTGGAAAAAGAGCCCTTTGAAGGATACCGGGGAAATCAAAAACCAAAGCCCCGAACCACCACCAATACCCAAACTATCCGCCAGCAAGCTGAAAGAGTTGTCCTGGAGTCTAGATGTTAAAGAAAATATAAAATAATGCCTAAACCAACCAAAGCAACACAAGATTTTATATCTATCCGCGAAATAAGAGACGGGGTGGTTATTTTAAATAATGGAGAAATGAGAGGAGTAATGATTGCTTCTTCTATTAACTTCTCTTTAAAGTCAGCTGATGAACAAACAGCCATACTTCTTCAGTATCAAAACTTTTTAAACTCTCTTGATTTTGATGTCCAAATCTTTATTCAGTCTAGAAAACTAGACATCAGACCCTATTTAGATTTAGTAGAAGAAAGATTAAAAATACAAACCAATGAACTAATAAAGATACAGACCAGAGAGTATATGGAGTTTATAAAAAGTTTTACCGAATCAACCAATGTTATGACTAAAAGCTTCTTCCTGATAGTACCGTATAGCCCGCCAGTCTTCCAAGATAGCCAATCCTATATCAAAAAATTCAGCTTTTTTGGTAAAAAAGAAAATGAAAACAAGGCCCAAAAGAAAGTTGATTCATTTGAAGAAAACAAACTACAACTAGAACAAAGGATGGAGGTGGTTACTCAGGGTTTGAGTCGTTTCGGAGTCAATACCGCCTTTTTAGGAACCGAAGAATTAGTAGAACTTTATTTCAGGGTATTTAATCCGGGAGAAAGAGATATTCCAAGTGTTGAAACTTAATTTAAAAAATCATTATGGCTTTATTTGGAAAAAGAAAAAACAAAGACGAGACAGAGTTCATTACTCCTGTTTTACCGCAAGACATTTACGAAATGGGGGTTTTGCAATTAAGAGATATTGTTGCTCCTTCAGCTCTTAAGATAAATCCTAAGAATATTAATTTGGGAGAAAAAGTGGCCCGAGTATTGTTTGTTATCTCATATCCTCGTTTTTTGTCAGAGGAATGGTTTTCTCCCATTATTAATCTGGATAAAGTATTTGATGTTTCTATCTTTGTACATCCTATAGATTCCAGTATTGCCCTAAGACAACTACAAAAAAAACTAGCTGAGGTGGAAAGCCAAATCACCAACAGAGAATCTAGGGGGTATGTCAGAGATCCCAAACTAGACACCGCCCACGAAGACATAGAAAACTTAAGAAATCAATTACAACAAGCTCAAGAAAAGATTTTTGATGTTGGTCTTTATGTTACTGTTTATGGTAACGATGAGGATGAGCTTGATAAGGCCGAATCGGAAATAAAATCAATCCTTGATGCTAAATTAGTTTACTTAAAACCAGCCCTATTTCAACAAGAAGAAGGTTTCAAAAGTGTTATCCCGATCGGCACAGACCTGCTAGCTGTTAACTCAAAGATAAATTCCTCTCCCTTATCAAGTCTCTTTCCTTTTGTGTCTTTTGATCTTACTTCAAACAAAGGTATTCTTTATGGCATAAACAGGCATAATTCTTCCTTGGTTTTATTTGATCGTTTTTCTTTAGAAAACTACAATTCAGTCATTTTTGCCAAATCCGGTTCCGGTAAATCTTATCTCACCAAACTGGAAATATTAAGAAACTTAATGTATGACACTGATGTTATTGTGATTGACCCGGAAAGAGAATATGAGTTTCTGGCTGAAGCGGTAGGGGGTAGATATTTCAATATTTCTCTTACCTCAGAACATCATATCAATCCTTTTGATCTCCCCTTTCCCAGTGAAGACGAAAACCCGGGAGATGTCCTACGTTCCAACATCATTAACTTGGTTGGTCTTTTTAGAATAATGCTCGGAGGACTAACAGCCGAAGAGGATGCCATTATGGACCGGGCCATCACTGAAACTTATGCCCTGAAAGATATAACGGCTGATTCTGACTTTACCAACAAACCCGCTCCTCTAATGTCTGATTTAGAGCTTGTTTTGGCCGGAATGGAAGGGGGGGAGTCTTTAGCCCAAAGATTAGTAAAATATACTCAAGGTACTTGGTCTGGCTTCATTAACCGCCCGACCAATGTTGATATCAACAAAAACTTTGTAGTCTTCTCTATTAGAGATATGGAGGATGAACTAAAACCGGTCGCTATGTATATTGTTATTCATCATATCTGGAATACGGTTAGGAGAAACTTGAAAAAAAGATTAATGGTGGTTGACGAGGCGTGGTGGATGATGAAACAAGAAGATACCGCCTCTTTCTTATTCTCTTTGGTAAAAAGAGGTAGAAAATACTACTTAGGTGTTGCCACTATTACTCAGGATGTGGAAGACTTTATGAAGTCTCCATATGGTGTACCCATCATTACCAACTCTTCTATTCAGATTTTAATGAAACAATCTCCAGCCAGTATTGATATTGTCCAGAGAACCTTTAATTTAACCGATGAAGAAAAATTCCTTCTTTTAGAATCAGGGGTCGGGGAAGGAATATTTTTTGCCGGACTAAAGCGGGTGGCTTTAAAGGTTATAGCCTCCTATACCGAAGATCAAATAATCACTTCTGACCCATCACAAATATTGGCTATTAAACAAGCCAAGCAAGAGTTTAAAGAAGCTAATCAGTAAGACATGAAACTTGAATATTCTCAGTCTAAAGTTGGGGGTGAAATAAAAGACAGAGGAAGACCAACCCAAGACTATAAAAATAATCAACAGGCGATAAATAAAAACAAAGAAGAGCCCCGAAAAAAGAAGATGGTGGGCCCAATGTTTTGGCTGATAATCATGATCGCCATCTTTAAAGATGTTTCCGATGTTTTAGCCAACCTAACAGTAGTAATAGCTATTTTTACCTTTATCACCAGTATGTTTATTTCTTTTTTTATTACCGTATATCTTTATTTTGAAGGTGTTAAATTTGATACCAGAAAAATAGCTGTTTTGGTGATAAATTTCATTATTGGGTCAATACCTCTCATTTCTTTTATTCCCACTTATACTGCTTCCATTTTTCTAATAAAGTGGATGGAAAACTCAAAAACAGTTTCAAAAGTCACTGGTCAAATAGCCAAAAAAATATAAAATAATCATATGGCACTTAACTTTTGGAAAATTATTTTTTTGTTTAGCTTATTCCTTCCTTTATATTCTTCTGCCTATATTGAAAGAACGGTTGGGGGCAGTTTAATAGCTGAGGTTAACCCCAGAGCACCAAAACCCAACCAAATGGTTAATATTAAATTATCAGGTTATGGTTTCAATTTAGATACTAGTGACATAACTTGGATTTTAAATAATGAAATAATGGATAGTGGAAGGGGAATGAAAGAATTTTCTTTTCAAATGGGTGGGGTTGGGAGCGTCAACTCTTTATATGCCACAGTTGAAACAAGAACCGAAAGAACTTTGGGGAAGAATCTTATTTTTCGTCCAGCCGAAGTGGAACTGATGTTTGAATCCAACACTTATGTACCCAGAGGCTACAGGGGGGCCAGATTACCAAGCCCGGGTAGTTTAGTAAAAGTAGTAGCCAAACCTAATTTTATAATAAACAATGAAAACCTAGACCCAACTTCTCTTGAATATCAATGGAGAAGAAATGGCACCCTACTATCAAACGAAAATACTAATAATCCGGAAATATTAATTTTTAGATTAAATGAAGATGGAAGAGGAGAAAGAATAGAGGTTTCAGTATTCTCAAGGACATACGGTTCACGAGCTGAAAATTCAATTATTATCACACCGGTAAATCCCGAAATAATATTATATGAAAATAGACCATTGTTGGGTGTTGATTATAAACAAGCCATTACTGACAGATTAAACCTATCAATTGGAACTATTTCTCTAAAAGCAGAGCCGTTTTATTTTCCAGGACAAAACATAAATGATAATTTTTTTGCTTGGTTTATTAATCAAGAAAGAATAAATCAAAATACAGCCAATCCTTCACAAATAAATCTAGAAAGACCGGTTGGCTCTGAGGGATCTTTCATTCTTACAACCATAGCCAGAAACATGTTCAGACCAACCATTAATATCCAAAAACAGATAGAAATAATACTTAACGGACAACAATCAAATGAATTTTAAAATGAAAAAATCATATATATTAATCTTATTTTTAGTATTACTGTTACCTGTTATGGTTTCCGGTCAAGCTTATACACTTCTCCAACCGGATGTAGCCGGCAATATTCAAACCGTAGAGACTACGAGTGATTTCTTAAACTATGTCAGCAATATTATCTCTACAATCTTAGTGATTATCGTAGTGCTTAGTGTGGTGGTCTTTACTTGGGGGGCTTTGGAATATACCGCCAGCGGTATTCCGGGAATGAAGAGTAATGGGCGAGAAAGAATGATGTATGCTATCGGAGGGCTGGTTTTAGCTTTAGCTTCTTGGTTAATTTTATTTACTATTAATCCTCAATTAGTAAATCTGAATTTGAGTTTGGATAGAATACAAAGAACTCCTCAAGGAGGATTAACCACAACACAAAGACCCACAACCCCGTCAACACCTTCCCAAACAGGACCAGGTTTAGGTCAGGGTAGATATGGCCCCGTACCATCAAATGAATTTGAGGTCAGGGGAGCTTTAAACAGTGCCGGTATAAGTATTAATGATGATGGAGTTTGTCAGTCTGGAAACCTAAGCGGTTGCAGAACTTATGTCGGGGGATTAGACCAAAGACACCTAAACGGAGTATTTGATTTAAGAGACGACTGTGGGTGTTCTTTTGTCATCACCGGAGCAGCAGAGCAAGGAGGGCATAGTGCAAATAGTAGACACTATAGCGGACAAGCAATTGATATCAGACAAGCCGGACAAATAAATAATTATATGAGAAATTATATAAATACCAATTGTTCTCAGACCGGTACCAGGGGAAGCAATACTTTTTATGGTTGTGAAGGTGGGGGAGGTGTTGGAATTACCAGAATAATTAACGAAGGAAGTCATTGGCATATAGAATTTTAAAATGAAAAAATCTTTACTTCTCATCTTTATATTAATTTTAATAGCCATAATAATTATTGGTTTTATAATCTTAAGACAGCCTGAAGCAGAAAACGGTCAAATAATTACTTTTCCTTTAGGGGAAATTAGAGATTTTTTCAGATCTAGTCCTCAAACTCCAGACCAAACAATATTTGAAATAGATACTGACGGACCTTTAGATAGAGAAGTATTAATTCTTCAAATATCAGAACAACAAATTTCTGATATGTATTCTTTGATTATAGATAATGATAGTTTCATTTTTTATCTAGAAAAACAAACAGGTCATATATACATATCAAACAAAGAGAACCCTTTTCAATCAAAGAGACGATTGAGTAATACCACAATTATAAATACTAAAAATTTATACATATCAGAAGAGTCTGAAACCTTACGAATAATAGTGACCGATTTGAATGATAATGTTTGGGTGGGATCAATTAATAAAAATGAGGTCACATCACCAGAGGAAATAAGGCCTATAAATTTAAACAGGACTAATTCATCAATTAATAATCTAACTCCTGATAAAAATAACAGTAATTTGTTTTATTTGGAGAATTTTAATGGAGGAGTGGTGGGAGGATTGATAGATTTTAATTTAAACAACAAAAGAGAAATATTCTCTTCACCTATTAGGTGGTGGGATACCGAACCAATAAATGACGAGTTTACATTTATTTCTCAACCAACATCACACTACTTAAATAATAATTTATATAGATTGAACAACCAAACCGGAGAAATAAGTAAAATTTTAGAAAGAATTCAAGGATTAACATATTCTGTAAGTCCAGATGGAAGATATATTTTTTATTCTAGAAGTAATAATAATAATTTAAGTAATTATCTGTTTAACACCGAAAACAATACGGTAATAAATTTACCTATAAAAACATTGGCTGATAAATGTACTTGGAAAACAGAAAATGAATTACAATTCTTATATTGTGGCGTATCAGAAGAGATAGAATTGAGACCATATCCTGATGATTGGTATAAGGGGTTGTAT
>JBJHBV010000019.1:0-9128 GCA_050485705.1 Candidatus Vogelbacteria bacterium | reverse complement strand
TTTCAATATACTGATTTCCTTCTAAAACTCAAACTTGGTCCGTCGAAAGTACCTTTCGTCCTCCTATTGTTCTGTCTCACAAGCTCGACATGAACAATTTTCTCACTTCGTTCTAAACCGGATGAAATATGAAACTAATCATATTTCATCCACTCAGCCACCTCTCCGTATTTAATTTTAAAAACTTCACCTACCTATATTTACCCAGACAAGATAGCATATTTTTTAGCCATGAGCCACCGCCAGAGTAATAATCTCAAGGGGTTCATATTTACTTATTATTCTTCTTATTTCACCTACGGTGGCGCCGGTAGTAATGACATCGTCAATGATAATTACTACTTTTTGTTTAATTGTTTCCGGTTTTTGGACAATAAAAGAATTTTTAATATTGATTTTTCTTTCTTTTTTATTTCTACAAGCTACTTGGTTTTTGGTTGGAATTATTTTTTTGACTATTTCTGTCTTACTTTCAGTTTCTTTTATTGTCTTTTCTATTTCAATCGCTAAGAGTTCAGCTTGATTGAACCCTCTTTGTTTTTGTTTTTTGGGATACATTGGGACCGGGATGAGAATAATCTTTTCTGTTTTGGAATAAGCGAGAAGTTCCGGCTGATCGGCTATCAGTTCTAAAATTGCTTCGGCTAAACACTGACCCAATATATGGCTGATAGTTTCTATCTGTCGATATTTAAGATAACTGATTAAGTTTTTGACCACTTTATTTTTGTAGTTTAGAAGGTACCAAATATTTTTTTCTTCATTTAAGACTTTCAGAGATGGATCCAGCTGATTTAAACATTTGTTACATAACAGTTCACCTCTTTTTTGACAACCAAAACAATACCAAGGGTAGAGAATATCTAAAGCCGTGTGGATAAGTTTTTTTAAGGTTGGCATTATTGTTTTGTGGGCGTGCTATAATTTTAACAAAGTAAAAATAAATAATATATGGCAAATTTTTTGCAAAAAATTTTCCCGAGCGGTTCTTTTGGTGTTTTTAAAAAAGGTAACAGTGTGGTGGGTATAGATTTCGGGGCTTCTTCCATCAAGGTGATTCAATTAAAAAACGATAAAGGACGAGCAGTCTTAGAAACCTATGGTGAATTATCTACCGGCCCCTATGGCAACCTGGCTGTTGGTCAGGCCACCAATCTGGCTTCTGATAAGTTAGCTACTTTGCTGGTGGATTTGTTTAATGAAGCCAACGTTACTACCAAGGAGTCGGCTTTGGCTATTCCTCTGCGTTCCAGTTTGTTGGTGCCGATGGAATTGCCTGATGTTCCGGGGACAAATTTGGATGAAGCGGTACCGATAGAAGCCAGAAAATATATACCGGTAGCTATTTCTGAAGTGGCTTTGGATTGGTGGGTTGTACCAAAAGTAGATAGCACCTCTAAGGAGAGTACTGGCAAGAATCCAATGTTGGAAATATTTATGGTGGCGATTCACAAAGATATTTTGCAACAGTATGAAAGTGTAGCTAAGCGTGCCTCACTTAATCCTAAATTTTTTGAAATAGAGACTTTTTCTGCCATGAGATCTGTTTTGCCTGATAATAGAGGTACGGTAGCTATTGTAGATATGGGAGCAGCTAGTACCAAGATGGTGATTGTAGATAAGGGGACTGTTAAACTTTCTCATAGTATCAGTAAGGGTTCACAAGATGTTTCTTTGGGTATTTCTCGTTCTATGGGTATTCCTTTTGCTAAAGCGGAAGAAATAAAAAGAAAAATAGGTTTATCAGAAAAGATGGGGTCCGCTGATTTTGCCAAGTCTGTCAGCCCAACTGTGGAATACATATTTTCAGAAGTATCTAGAGTCATGATAGACTATCAGAAGAAGCGCAACAGAGCAGTAGATAGAGTTATCTTGATTGGCGGAGGAGTTTTGTTGAAAGGAATTGAGCAGATAGCTAAAGAAAATATTTACGCTCCTGTTGAAATGGGGAATCCTTTTGCCAGAGTTGAGGCCCCTGCTTTTTTGGAAAATGTTTTAAAAGAGATTGGTCCAAGTTTTGCAGTGTCTATCGGACTAGCCCTGCGAGCTTTAGAAGAACTTTAAAATTTAATTTTTATAAATGGCTAATCAAAATCAAAATTCGTTTATACCTAAAGGGTCTTTTTCTCAGAGCCGAAGTCGGATGGAGAGCTCTATTGGTTTGATAAATTTAATAGCTTTCATTGTTTTAGGAGCAGTCCTTCTTTTTTCAGCTGGGGCTTTTATGTATCAATACTGGCTTCTAAACTCTTTAAACCGTCCTTGTGACTCGGCTGGCGGTTGTGGTTTGGCGGAGGAATTTAATAGAGAGATGCAAGATTTGGATGTGTCTGCGGTTACTCGTTTAGTTAATCTTGATTCTAAGATGCGATCTGCTCGTTCCGTGGTTAATAATCATATTACTTTGGTTCCTTTACTTAATTTAGTTGAGCAAAACACTTTACATAGTGTTAGGTTCTCTAATTTTGAATTTAGTCGTAGCGGTGGTGATTTGAAAATGTCCGGTATAGCTCGCAGTTATGAAGATATGGCTTTGCAGTCTAGAATTTTTCGTTCTGCTCCGGGTGTGAGACAAGTTTCTTTTTCCGGTTTTGGTGGTGATGATCAGGGTAATATTCGCTTTAATGTTTCATTAACCATAGATGAATCTATTTTAAAATATCAAACTAGCAGAAATTAATACTATGATCAGAATCATTTTTCCAACATTCTTAGTTCTTTTGGCAGGAGTAATCTTCTTTTTTTTCGTAAATCCTATTATCGCTAATCCGGTTTCTATTAATCCTCAGACCGGAGAGATAGCGGGTGGTATTGCCGGTCTTCGTAACGAACAAAGAATTTTAGCTACGGCTATTAGAGATGCCGGAGCTTTAAAGAGCAGAATCAATACTCTAGAAACACAGTTGCAAGGCTTGCGTCCTGAGCAGATCTCCAGATTGGATAATTTTTTACCCGATCAAATGGATGAGATGCAATTAATAGTGGATGTAAACAATATTGCTCGGGGGTCCAATATGGCTATCAGTGAGGTTAATATCAGAACAAGTCCGACCAGCAATCAAAGAGGGGGACAAGCTACTGCTCAAACAACAGGCGAACCTCAAGTCAGGCCAATGTCTATGTCTTTTGCTGTAGCCGGTAATTATGGCCAGTTAAAATCTTTTCTCGGAGAATTAGCCCGTAGTCTGAGAATTATTGATGTTGATTCTCTATCTTTTTCTGTGGGGGAAGATGGTATTACCAGATATAACCTAAGTATAACCACTTATTGGATTAATTAAACTCTATGAAAGCATCAAAAGTTTTAATCAATGTTCTAATAATACTCCTTGTGTTAGCTGCTTTATGGTTGGGTTATGTCTGGTTTATGTCCGAAGGTCGTGATAACGGTCTACCGACTGTTTCTGTCAGTCAACCGGGGGCTGAAATAGGTGAAAGTGAGATTGAATCAGAGTTTTTGGTTTTGTTGCGCCGATTGCGTAATGTTAATTTTGAAGAAAATGCCACTGCTTTCCTCAATGACCCTATTTTTACTACTGAGTTGAGAGATTTTACTACCACCATCTCTGAGGGTCCACGAGGCAGGCAAAATCCTTTTGCTCCTTTTGGGGTAGGAGATATTCAGTCTGGACAACAAACTTTACCTCAAGGAGAATCACCAGATGAATTTGATTTTACTGAGGATTTTCCGGTTTCTGAGGAATAATATAGTTTTTATTATTAGATTTTATGAACAGCCGTTTATATGGCTTTAGCTTCTGACATCCCAGTAAAAAATTTTAACAGTAGTGAGCGCATCCCTTTTGATGTGCTTCGTTTTGTACCTGAGGATTCAGCTACTCATTACAAATTTATTCCCTTGGCGGTACAGGATGGGGTTTTAGAAGTGGGAATGGTTGATCCTGACAATATTGAAGCTAGAGATGCTTTGCAATTCATCGCCTCTAAGGTTAACTTACCTTTCAAAATTTATCTCATTTCTGATTCTGATTTTTCCGAAGCAATGAAAAGCTATGAGGGCCTATCGGGACAGGTAGACAAAGCTTTGGGTCAATTACAACAGGATGTAAAAGAAGGTAAAGATGCCGTAGCCTCGGTGGCTAAAGAAGAGGAAGTTGAAGCTGCTGCCAATACCAATATTGTAGAAGATGCCCCGGTGACAAAAATCGTTTCGGTTATTCTACAACACGCTACTTCGGGTAATGCTTCCGATATTCATATTGAGCCGGCGGCTGACAGGCTCAAGGTCCGTTTCCGAGTAGATGGTATTTTGTATACTAGTTTGTTTTTACCCAAGACTGTGCATGAGGCAGTAGTGGCCCGTATCAAGATTTTGACTAATATGAAGCTGGATGAGAAGCGTAAACCGCAAGATGGTAGATTTTCCGCTAAAATAGAAGATCGTAAAATTGATTTTCGTGTTTCCACCTTCCCGACTTATTTTGGAGAAAAGGTGGTGATGCGTATTCTTGATCCTACTAAAAAGCTTTTAACCTTGGCTTCTCTTGGTTTTTCGGAGTTACAATTAGAGACTGTTAAAAGAGCTATTAAACAGCCTTATGGCTTGATATTGTTGACCGGTCCGACTGGTTCTGGTAAGACCACCTCTCTTTATTCTATGCTTAGTGAGCTTGATAAGGAAAAGTATAATATTGTGAGTTTGGAGGATCCGGTAGAGTATGACATCCCGGGAGTCAATCAGTCGCAAGTTCGTCCGGAGATTGATTATTCTTTTGCTAATGGTTTGAGGAGTATTTTGCGTCAGGACCCTGACGTTATTATGGTCGGTGAGATTCGCGATCAAGAGACGGCTAAGCTGGCTATTCAAGCTTCTTTGACCGGTCACTTGGTGTTTTCTACTATTCACACCAACAACGCGATGGGTGTGATTCCTCGCTTGATTGATATGGGGGTAGATCCGTATCTGATACCACCGACTTTGGTTTT
Organism: Candidatus Vogelbacteria bacterium; assembly: GCA_050485705.1. Lineage (GTDB taxonomy): Bacteria > Patescibacteriota > Minisyncoccia > Phycocordibacterales > XYD1-FULL-46-19 > JBJHBV01. The sequence goes on along the minus strand of JBJHBV010000019.1, from coordinate 4,181 downwards.
GGTGGTTGGTCAGCGTTTAGTCCCCATGATTTGTCCTGAAGCCCGAGAGCCGGTATCGGTTGATGGGAGTATCAAGGCGATGATTGATAAGCAATTGTCGGATTTGCCTCAGGAATATAAAGATAAACTAGATATTCCGGCAGAAGTTTACAAAGCAGGTAAAACTCCCGCTTGTCCTTCCGGCACTAAAGGCAGAATCGGAGTCTTTGAAATGATTGAAATGGATTCAGATTTGGAGAAGCTTGTTTTAGAAAGTCCGGGGGAGCAAGAGATTTATGATCACATCAGAAAGAAGGGTTTTATGACTATGAAAGACGATGCCATTTTGAAAGCTTTTGCCGGTACTATTCCCTTTGATGAAGTAAATAAGTTATAATAAAAAAGTTATGAGTGAAGACAAGAAAAAAATTTTGATAATTGACGATGATAAGTTTTTGCTTGATATGTATTCGTTGAAATTTACTGAGAACGATTATGATGTTTCTACTGCTTTTTCTGGTAAAGATGCTTTAGATCAAATTGCCGGGGGGTTTGTACCAGATATTTGTCTGGTAGATATTATTATGCCGGAAATGGATGGGTTTGCGGTGGTAGGTGAGTTTAATAAAACTGAAGCTTTAAAGAATACAACCATTATTTTTCTTACCAATCTTGGACAACAAGAGGATATTAATAAAGGTATGCAGTTGGGGGCCAGTGGCTATATTGTCAAAGCCAGTGCCACTCCTTCTGAGGTGGTGGCCAAAGTGGCTGATATTGTCAATAATAAATAAAATATGTCTTCCAGTGATTACAAAAAAATTCTTGATGATTTAATCCTTATCGTGGTTAAAGAAGGAGCTTCTGACCTTCACTTAACAGCAGGAGCTCATCCTACTATTAGGGTGGCTGGAGACTTGGTCCCTCTGGTAAATTACCAAGTCCTGTCGGCTGAAGATACTATGGGGGTCGTGATGGAGATGTTGAATGAAGAGAACAAATCCAAGTTTTTTGAAGAAAAAGATTTGGATTTCTCATATAGTCCAGATGGTTTGATTCGTTTTCGTTGTAATGCTTTCTTTCAGCGAGGTTTGGTGGGAGCAGCTATGCGCCTTATCCCCCAAGAAATAAAAGGTTTTGAAGAACTGAATTTGCCGGAAGTGTTGAAGGGTTTTGCTTCCAGGCGTCAGGGTTTCTTTTTGGTGGTGGGTCCGGTTGGTCATGGTAAATCTACCACTTTGGCCGCTATGATTGAGCATATCAACAGAAGCAGAAGTGAGCATATTATCACCATTGAAGACCCGATTGAATATCTATTCAATAACGATCGTTCTATTGTTGATCAGAGAGAAGTTCGTTTTGATACTCATAGTTTCCAAAATGCTCTTAAGGCTATGTTTAGAGAAGATGTTAATGTGGCGATGATTGGGGAGATGCGAGGATTGGAAACAATTTCCACTGCTGTAACTGCAGCTGAAACCGGACACTTGATTTTGTCTACTCTGCACACCAACAGTGCTTCCCAGACCATAGATCGTATCATTGACTCTTTTCCCGGTAATCAACAGAAACAAATCCGAGTACAGTTGGCCGGATCTTTGCTTGGTGTTTTTGCTCAGCGTCTGGTGCCTAAGATTTCCGGTGGTTTGATTCCTGCTTATGAACTTCTGATCAACAACTCGGCGGTGGCAAACCTTATCCGTGAAGGTAGAACCCCGGAAATAGATGTGGTGATTGAGACCAATGCCGACGAAGGAATGATTGATCTTAACCACTCTTTGGCTGAGTTGGTAAGACGCAATGAGATCAGTGCTGAAAATGCCTATCGTTATTCATATAATCCGCAAGGATTAGATAAGCTTTTGTAATATGCTTTTTAATTATCGTGCCACAACCAAAGAGGGGGTAGCTCAAGAAGGGAGTATTGAAGCCCCAAATCAAGATGCCGCTATTAGTGCTTTGCAAAATAGAAGTCTTATAGTCTTACATGTGGAATCAGCCGAAAAGAAAAGCTGGCTTAAGTCGGAGATTCCTCTTTTTAGTGGTGTCAAAAGTCGTGATGTGGTGATTTTGTCTCGTCAAATTTCTACTTTGTTTGGAGCCAAGGTTTCTGTTTTGCAGACTTTTCGTCTTTTAGCTTCAGAATCAAGTAATCCGATTTTACGCCGTAAACTGACTGAGATTACAGATGATATCAAGGGGGGTATAGCTATTTCTGAAGCTTTAGCTAAACATCCGGATGTTTTCTCAAATTTCTATATCAATATGGTGCGTTCAGGTGAGGAGTCGGGAAAGCTTTCAGAAACTTTTGAATATTTGGCCGATTATTTGGATCGTTCCTATGCTCTAGTTTCTAAGGCTAAAAATGCTTTGATTTATCCCGCTTTTGTTATTTTGTCTTTTGGAGTGGTAATGATTCTGATGCTTACTTTCGTTATTCCTCGCTTGAGTGAAATTTTGACCGAAACCGGGCAGGAGTTACCGATTTATACCAGAATAGTGGTTGGTTTCAGTGATTTGGTAGTTAACTATGGTTTTGTTCTGTTAATCCTCCTTATTGTTATTACTATTGTCTTGTTGCGCTACTTACCAACCGCCGCCGGAAAGATGTCTTTGTCTCGTTTTCAGCTCGGTATACCATATATTGGCAATCTCTACCGTAAGCTATATTTAGCTCGTATTGCCGATAATCTAAATACTCTTGTTACCTCCGGTGTCTCTATGGTCCGAGCTTTGGAGATTACGGCTGATGTGGTGGGAAATGAAGTTTATAAAGAAATATTCTTAGATGCCGCTGAGTCTGTCCGCTCCGGTAACTCAGTCTCTGATTTCTTGAACCACAGAGATGAGATTCCAGGGATTATGGTCCAGATGATAAAGGTGGGAGAGGAGACCGGTAAACTTGGTTTTGTCCTTGATACTCTGGCTAAATTCTATCAACGAGAAGTTAACAACGAAGTAGAAACTTTAGTTGGCTTGATTGAGCCGGCTATGATCGTCTTGCTTGGTTTGGGGGTTGGTCTTCTTTTGACCTCTGTCTTGGTACCTATCTACAATGTCGCTGGAGGGTTCTAGAAAAATAACAAACAGAAGGTGAGTATATTTTTCTAATCCTGTGAAATAACCTTAAGATTTAAATGACGAATAAATTCTTTTATGTTTATGTTCTTTTGTCTAAAAAAGATGGTAAATTTTATATTGGTAGCACCAAAAATCTTAAGGTTAGATTTAGTCAGCACAATAAAGGTCAGGTTACCTCTACTTCTTATCGTCGTCCTTTTAAACTCATTTACTATGAAGCAGGGTTAAATTTACATGACGCTAGAGAAAGAGAGACATATTTAAAGACAACTTACGGACATCGATATATTAGGAAAAGACTTAAATCTTATTTCACGGGATAATAAACTAAATTTAGTCTGCGGGTAAACCTTATCCACACCCATATTGCCCCATATTTTAATAGGGGCTATAATTTAAGGAAAGCATTAATATTAATGGTCGTTAGTTAATTTAATAATTTATTATGAATAAAAAAGGTTTTACGCTTATTGAACTTTTGGTCGTTATCGCCATCATCGGTATCCTTTCAGGTATCGTTTTGACATCTCTTGGTACAGCTAGAGAAAGAGCTCGTGATGCTTCTGCTCAAACTTCTATGGCTTCTATGAGAGCTGAAGCGGAGATAGTTACCAATAACTTTGGTCAATATCCAGAGGATATATGTACAAATGCTCTTTCAAGTTTAATTAATGCTGCTAATGCTAGTGTATCTCCAAACACGGTTACTTGTAATATTCCTACTCCTGATGGTGGATTTGTTGATAGTTGGGCAGCTTCTGTGTCTTTAAATAGGACTGATACAACGTATTGTGTAGATAGTTCAGGATTTTCCGGAGAGGGAAGAGTAGCATCTACTGGGGGCACCACTGCTGCTGTGACCTGTGTGGTCCCAACACCTTAATCTTATTATTTATCAATTTGATTAAACAAAAAAACCACCCTCGCGGTGGTTTTTTTGTTTTGTCCCCATTTTTTCTCGGCCTTTTCTCTCTTCACTCACCCCACTACTCATAATCCGTCACCCCCCAGAGGCTAAGCCTCTGGGGGACTCTATTAACTAATAACTATTAACTAATAACTAATTACACTTACTACTAAACACTAATTGATGCTATAATCCCTCTATGACTTTGTTGGTT
>JBJHBV010000018.1:0-9473 GCA_050485705.1 Candidatus Vogelbacteria bacterium | reverse complement strand
ATATAAAGATAATAAAAGCTTTGGCAGCCAAAGAACTTTTGTTTGCTAAAAAGAAAATCGTTCACTCTTACCCTCACTGTTGGCGATGTGATGCTCCTCTTTTAAACTATGCTACCAATTCTTGGTTTGTCAGTGTTTCGGGTTTTAGAGACAAGTTGGTTTCGGCCAATAAAACGGTTAATTGGATGCCGGATCATATAAAAGAAGGTCGTTTTGGTAAGTGGTTGGAGGGAGCCAGAGATTGGGCTATATCCAGAACTAGATTTTGGGGTGCGCCTTTGCCGGTTTGGAAGTGCGACTTTTGTGATGAGGTTAAAGTTTTTGGGTCTTTGGAAGATTATGCTAAAAATTTTTCAGGTAGTGGAAATAAATTTATTTTTTTGCGTCATGGTCAGTCGGAATCCAACACCGGTAATGTTGTCAGCTCGGCGGTTGATAATCCTCACAACTTAACAGACAAGGGAAGAGAAGAGGCCAAGCAGGCCGGCCTTGCTTTAAAGGATAAAAAGATTGATTTGATTTTTGCTTCACCTTTTGTGCGAACCAAGGAGACGGCGGGTATTGTTGCCAAAGAAATAGGGTTTAAGGAAGAAGAAATTGTTTTTGATGATCGGATTAGAGAGGTAGACGCAGGAGATTTTAACAACAAGCACATTGATGAGTATCGTCGTTATTTTTCCAGTTTGAAAGATAAGTTTGATCGACCTGCCCCCGGGGGAGAATCCTTAACAATGTTGAAACAAAGAGTAGGAGACTTCTTGAGTGAAATTGACAGTCGTTATAAGGATAAAACTATTTTGATTGTGTCGCACGAGTATCCTGTCTGGTTATTGACAGCCGTTGCCCTTGGACTTGATGAAAGACAAACCATTAAAATTAAAGAAAATTACGACGATTTTGTCTTAACCGGTCAGTTTAAAGAAGCCGAGTTCAAAGTTCTACCTCGCAATACTAAGTATGAGCTTGATTTTCATAGACCTTATATTGATGAAGCGGTTTTTTCTTGTACTTGTGGAGGCAATTTTAAGAGAGTTCCGGAAATTTTTGACTGTTGGTTTGAGTCGGGGGCAATGCCTTACGCCCAAGAGCATTATCCTTTCAATACCGAATCTTCTTTCAAGCCTGAAGAGGGTAGAGGCTTGCCGGCTGATTTTATTGCTGAAGGTCTTGACCAAACCAGAGGTTGGTTTTATTCGCTTTTAGTTTTGTCGGTTGCTTTGTTTGATAAGTCACCCTATAAAAATGTAATTGTGAATGGTTTGATTTTGGCTGAAGATGGTCGAAAAATGTCTAAGCGCTTGAAAAATTATCCTGATATGGATTTGACTTTGGATAAATACGGCGCGGATGCTCATCGTTTTTATTTGTTGTCTTCTCCGGCGGTGCGGAGTGAAGATTTTAATTTTTCGGAAAAGGGTCTGGCGGAAGTTTATCGCAAAAATATCTTACGATTGGAAAATGTCGCTTCTTTCTTTCACCTCTATAAGACCGATGGGTTTGTTGTTCCGGTTGAGATAAAATCAAACAATGTCTTGGATGATTGGATTTTAGCCAGGCTAACCGAAACTCAAAAAGAAGTTGAATCAGCAATGGAGACCTTTATGTTGGATAGAGCAGTCAGACCCTTAGAGAGTTTTATTGATGATTTATCTACTTGGTATTTGCGTCGTTCTCGTGATCGTTTTAAGTCTGATACAGAGAACATTTCTCTTTCAGCTATGGAAGTTACCGGATATGTTTTACTTAATTTTTCCAAGATTATTGCTCCGTTTACGCCTTTCTTGGCAGAAAGGCTTTATCTTGCTTTACCGTTGGATGATAAAAAAGAAAGCGTTCATCTAGAAGCTTGGCCTCAGTTAAATTTCAAAAATCTCACGGTTCTTGAAGCTATGTCTAAAGCCAGACAGTTAGTGGAAGAAGCTTTGAGTTTGAGGCAGAAAGCCGGCATTAAAGTCAGACAACCTTTGGCTTCTTTGTCTGTTAAGGATGATTCTCTAAAACATAATGAGGAAATACTGGCTATTATTGCCGATGAAATAAATGTTAAGAGAATTGATTTCCAAGCCGAACAAGAAGAGCTTTTGGTTTTGGATACTCAAGTGACAGAAGATTTGCACCAAGAGGGAACAGCTCGAGATATTGTTCGTCAGATTCAAGCATATCGCAAAGATTTAGGTTTATTACCGGAAGATGATATAGCTTTGTTTGTATCTACTGATGATAGAGGCAAGGCTGTAATTGAAAAACATCAAGAAATAATTAAACAAACCATCGGTGCTCTTAAAATTGAGTTTCAGTCTGATTTGGTTTCTGAGTACAAGTTTCAGTCTGACGAATTGTCTTTTGTTTTCAAAATAGAGGTTTTGTAAAATGGCTTATCATCATTACCAGACTGAAGGCTTTGTCATTGGCCGGATAGATATAAAAGAATCTGATGTTTTATTGCATTTGTTTACCAAAGACCTTGGCCTGGTCCATGTCCAAGCTAAAAATTTGCGATCAGTTAAATCAAAGTTACGCTATCAGTTTCGTCTTTTTGCACATAGTCATTTAACTTTGGTCCGAGGGAGAGAAATTTGGCGGTTGATTGGTGCAGAAGAATCATCCCTTCAAATGGCAACTATCACCCAGAAACATAAATATTTGAAAACAGCCCGCTTGTTTGAAATTCTTCGTTTCTTTGTCCATGGGCAAGAGCCGGCCCCGGCTTTGTTTGATGATCTTAAGGCTAGTTTTGTTTTTTTATCACAATTGGCACCGGAAGAGGATTCTTTGCGCTATTTTGAATATTTGGCCACTTTAAAAATTTTGAAACATCTCGGTTATTTGCCTTCAGAGCCGATATGGAATGAGGTTGTGGGTAATGATTTATGGTCAGTAAAGACTTTGGAACAGCTTCAGGGTAAGGATAAAGAGGTGTTGTCAGTTATCAATCAAGCCTATGCCGAATCAGGATTATAATATGTTATCATTTAATTATGACTGAGAAAGAGGATTTTGATCAGATTGAAGAATTAAAGAAGCGCCTCTATCAAAAAGGTAGTGGTACCTCAAAAAGACCAAGGACTAAACTATCACCTCGCTATGGTGAGGTTAAAACAGCTTGGGAAGAAGCACCTGTGGCGAAAAAAATAAAACGCTACTCCAATCCTTCTTTGTTGTGGAAATTTTTGATCGCTTCTTTTGTTTTTTTTGTAGGCACTTTAATTGTAGCCGGTTTTATTATTTTCCAAGGGAGCAATGTGGTTTCTAATCGTAATATAGATTTGGTGATGAGGGGGCCGGCTTCGGTTAAGGCCGGAGATGAGACTACTTTTCAAGTGGCCGTATCTAATCGCAATAATGTTCCTCTGGAAAGAGTTAAATTGACCCTGACTTATCCTGATGATACCAGAATAGTTTCGGAGGAAGCTGTATCGGCCAATAGAGAAGTTTTTGAAATTGGAACTATCAGATCGGGTCAAAATGTTAATAGAACCGCCCGGGCTATTTTGTTTGGCCGCGAAAACGAAGAGAGAGAAGTTCAGGCTGTTTTGGAATATCGTATACCCGGATCTAATGCCTTTTTTGAAAAAAGAGAGTCTATTAAATTTGTTATTTCTTCTCCACCGGCCAGTATTAATGTCCGAACTTTACCTGAGGTGATAGCCGGCGGAGAGGCGATTATAGAAATTACCGCTGTCTCTAATGCCCAGACTCCTTTGTCTGATATTGTTTTGAACGCAACCTATCCTTTGGGTTTTAATTTGACCGGGGCTAGTGTGGAGCCGGCCAGTGGTAATAATGTTTGGCGCTTGGGATCTTTGTCTCCGGGAGAAGAAAGACGCATTACTTTAAGAGGAACTTTAGACGGGCAAGATCAAGAATTAAAAACATTTAATTTTTCTATCGGAGTAGAAGATTCTTTGCGTAGCGGAAGAGTGGGAGACCTTTATAGTCAGGCAATGGAGTTTGTTACGGTCAAAAGTCCTTTTGTAAATGTTTCTTTGGTGGTTAACAATCGTACTTTACCCCAATCGGTTTTGTCAGCCGGAGAGACTATTAGAGTAGATGTTGTTTGGGAGAATAATTTACCAACTCCGGTGGTTGACGCTGAGATATTGGTAACCTTGGATGGCAATATTATTGATGAAGCCCGGGTTAATGCCGGTAATGGTTTCTATTCTTCTGGGGCCAGGACTATTTCTTGGAATAGAGCTCGTTTCGCTCCTTTGACCGAAATTTTGCCGGGACAGAGAGGTCAAACCAGTTTCACTTTTTCCACCCATAGTTTAACCAGTGCTATTGGGGCTCAAGTTTTAAACCCTGAAGCTAGGATTGGGGTAACTTTACGAGCGATAAGAATATCTCCCGGCTTTGCCGGGGAGCAGATTGTTTCAGAGTCGGAACATCAAATTAGATTTAACTCTAATTTGCAGTTTTCATCCGAAGCTCTGCACACTATGGGGCCTTTTGAAAATACAGGATCTGTGCCACCAAGGGTTAATCAGGAGACGACTTATAATATTCGTTGGTCTTTAAAAAATTCTTCTAATGAGTTAAGTAATATTGAGGTTAAGACTGTTTTACCACCTTCTGTTCGTTGGTTGGGTAATATCAGTCCTGGTAACGAATCTCTAGTTTACAATGACAGTACTGGGGAGCTTATCTGGCGAGTGCCTAGACTCAGTCCGGCAGCTGGTCCGGCCAGCGGGACAAGAGAAGTCTTCTTTCATGTTGGACTGACCCCGAGTGCTAATCAGATTGGAAATCCGGCATTATTGACCGGTGAAATGAATTTTTCAGCTAATGATAATTTTACCGGTGGAACTATTTCCGGTAATCAGAGAGCTTCGGATACTGTTTTAATGTCTGATCCCGGTGTTGGTTCTGATGGATGGTCTGTGATAGATTAAGGCTATGGAAAAAGACAATAAAATGGAAAAAATAATTTCTTTGGCTAAGCGTCGGGGTTTTGTATATCAAGGCTCTGAAATTTATGGCGGTTTGGCTGGTACTTGGGACTATGGCCCACTCGGGGTTTTGTTAAAAGAAAATATCAAAAAGCTTTGGTGGGAAATGTTTGTTGATTCTCAAGATAATATGTATCGTTTGGACTCAGCTATTATTATGAACTCCAGAGTTTGGGAGGCCAGTGGTCATGCCGAGGGTTTTAGTGATCCGCTAATAGAAGATGTAAAAACTAAAAACCGTTTTCGGGTTGATCATCTCTTGGAATCAGCCGGTTTTGATCCTGTCGGCTTAACTCTTTCTGCTATGGTGGAATTGATTGAAAAGGAGGGGATTAAAAGTCCTGACGGCAATCCTTTGTCGGGGGCTAAGCAGTTCAATATGATGTTTCAAACTCAGGTTGGGGCAACTGAAGATGAGACCTCAAAAACTTATTTGCGCCCTGAGACAGCTCAAGGCATTTTTGCTAATTTCAAAAATATTCTTTTAACTATGCATCCTAAAATACCTTTTGGGGTGGGGCAGATAGGTAAAGCTTTTCGTAATGAAATTGCCCCTCGGGATTTTATCTTTCGTAGTCGAGAATTTGAACAAATGGAAGTGGAATATTTTGTGAGGCCCGATGAGTGGGAATCATCTTTTTCTATGTGGCAGGAGACAATGAGAAAATGGTGTGAAGCTGTCGGATTGAAAGCCGGAGTTTCAGAGCGGGAAATTGGACCGGCTGATAGGGCTCATTATTCGGCTCGAACTATTGATTTTGAATTTGATTATCCTTTTGGCCGAAAGGAACTATATGGTTTGGCCTATCGCACTGATTATGATTTGAAAAAACATTCTGAATATAGCGGGGTTGATATGACCTATCTTGATCCTCAGACCGGAGAAAGATTTATTCCTCATGTTATTGAACCCTCTCTGGGGCTTGACCGTACTGTTTTGGCGGTTTTGGTTTCGGCTTATGCCGAAGATAATTTGGGTGGAGAGCAGAGAGTTTATTTGAAATTGCCGAAAGTTTTGGCTCCGGTTGAGGTGGCTGTTTTCCCGTTGTTGCGCAATAAGCCTGATTTGGTCTCTAAAGCTGAAAGTGTCTTTAAGACTTTGAAGGAAAATAAAATCAGAGTCTTGTTTGATGATAACGGCAACATTGGTAAGCGTTATCGTCGGCAGGATGAGATCGGTACACCCTATTGTGTGACAATTGATTTTGATACTTTGACTGATGGCACGGTAACCGTTAGGAATCGTGATAATGGAGAACAGTCCAGAGTCTCAATTGAAGACCTGTTGAGTATCATCAGTGCTTAATTTTCTGATTTGCGAGCCGGGTAGCCTTGTAGTACCATTATTTCAATGAGTATTAATCCTTCTCAACCGATAAATATAAATATCACTTCCGGGACCATCATTAAGGCTGTGGTTATTTTGGCGGCTTCTTTTTTGATTTATTTATTGCTTGATATGGTTTTAGTGATATTGACCGCTATTGTTATCGCCTCAGCTATTGAGCCGGCCACTTTATGGTTTTCTAAGTATAAAGTACCGAGAGTTTTGGCGGTGTTGTTGATCTACGGACTCTCGTTCATTGCTATTTTTGGTTTTCTGTATATGTTTATTCCGCCCCTATTTACCGATGTGACTCAATTGGCTGTGGAACTGCCGGCTAAACTTGAAAATCTGGATTTGTTTGGCGGGATTTTAGAACCGGTGGCCGGTATTGGGGGGTTGGAATTTGTTTTCACTTTTGATGATTTGCTTTTACAGCTCCGATCTCTTTTGGCCAGCTTGTCGGCCGGCGGTTTAACGACAGCTACGACTTTATTTGGTGGAGCTTTTAGTTTCATTATTATTTTGGTTTTGTCTTTTTATCTGGCTGTCCAGAAAAACGGTATAGACAATTTCTTGCGTTTAGTAACCCCCATTCAGCATGAGAAATATGTTATTTCTGTTTGGCGTCGATCTCAAACCAAGATTGGTCAATGGATGAAAGGGCAATTATTACTCGGGCTTTTAGTCGGGGTTTTGGTTTTCTTGGGCCTCACTATTTTGGGGGTAAAATATGCTTTTGTGTTGGCGGTTTTTGCCGCTTTGTTGGAGCTTATCCCGGTTTTTGGTCCGGTGGTTTCGGCTATTCCGGCGGTGGTTATTGGATTTACTGACAGTATGACTACCGGTCTTCTGGTCTTGGCTTTGTATATTTTGATTCAGCAATTTGAGAATCATTTACTTTATCCTTTGGTGGTTAAAAAAATTATTGGTATGTCACCTATTGTGGTCATTATCTCTTTGATTGTTGGTTGGCAGTTGTTCGGCTTTTTGGGTATAGTGTTGTCTGTGCCTATTGCGACCGTTTTGATGGAGATTGCTTCTGACGCTGAAGCCAAGAAGGCCGCTTTAATGAAGCAAAACGAGAAGAAATCAACCGCTTGATTTCTTTAAGTGAAATTTAGACTATGAAGCCAAATATTTATTTGACCACTACTTTACCTTATGTTAATGCTGATCCTCATATTGGTTTTGCCTTGGAGGTGGTGCAGGCCGATGCTCTTGCCCGCACTTGTCGTTTACTGGGACACAAGGTTTTTTTCAATACCGGCACTGATGAGCATGGTTTAAAAATTTATCGTAAAGCCGGTGAAGCTCAAATTTCTCCACAAGAGTATGTTGATCGTTATGCTTCTAGGTTTACTGAGCTGAAGCAAGCTCTTGACTTAAGTTATGATAATTTTATTCGGACAACCGATAAGAGTCATGTTGCGTCAGCTCAAGCTTTTTGGAATAAATGTTTGGAAAAAGGAGATATCTACAAAAAGAATTATCAGGTCAAATATTGTGTTGGTTGTGAGCTTGAAAAAACCGATTCAGAATTGGTTGACGGTCGGTGTCCGATTCATCCTGAAACTCCACTTGAAATAATTGAAGAAGAGAATTATTTTTTTCGCTTTTCAAAATATGCCCCGGCTTTGCTTGAACTTTATGAATCTAATCCTGACTTTATTTTTCCGACTCACCGCCAAAAAGAGATAGTCAACTTTGTTTCCGGAGGTCTGCAAGATTTCAGTATCTCTAGATTTAAAGAAAAAATGCCTTGGGGGGTACCGGTACCGAATGATCCGGACCAAGTAATGTATGTATGGTTTGATGCTTTGGTTAACTATATTTCAGCTATTGGCTGGCCAGAAGATGAGAATAAGTTTAGTCAGTGGTGGCCGGTGATTCAATTTGCCGGTAAAGACAACTTGCGTCAGCAGTCGGCTATGTGGCAAGCGATGCTTTTGTCGGCTGGCCTGTCTCCTTCTAAGCAAATCTTAATTCACGGCTTTATAAATGTTGATGGCCGTAAAATGAGTAAGAGTCTCGGTAATACTGTCAATCCTTTGGATATTGTTTCTGAGTATGGCACTGACGCTTTGCGTTATTATCTTTTGCGCCATATTCCACCCTTTGAAGACGGAGATTTTACTCACGATCGTTTTAAGGACATCTACAATGCTAATTTGGCCAACGGCTTAGGCAATCTTACCAGTAGAATTATGAAACTGGCTGAGGTTAATTTATCTTCCGTTGAAATTGATCTGCCTCGGGGTTTACCGGAGGAGTTTACGGAATTAATGATTAGTTATAAGTTTGATTTGGCCCTTGATTATATTTGGCAACAAATAGGACTACTTGATAAAAAAATTACTGATACCCAACCTTTTGCTTTAATCAAAGAAGATGTTAATAAGGGTAAATCCCTTATTACTGAATTGGTGACTGATTTATACCAAATAGCCTGCTTGTTGGAGCCGGTAATGCCGAAGACCTCTTTAAAAATAAAAGAGACTATTAAGGAAAACAAAAAACCAACCGAACCTTTATTTGTCAGAAAAGATTGATTATGAAGTATATAGACATACACGCTCATCTTAATTTTCCTGATTTCTCTCCTGATCGGGAAGAGGTGTTGGCTAAGATGTCAGAGCTTGATATCTCGGCTATTAATGTGGGTACTAGCTTGAAAACTTCTAGAGAAGTGCTTTCTTTGGCTGAAAAAAATGATCACCTTTGGGCTATTGTCGGAGTTCATCCTCATGAAGCTGGTCAAGATTTTGATTTTGCTTTGTTGAAAGAGCTTGCTCTTCAGCCCAAGGTGGTAGCGATTGGTGAATGTGGTTTGGATTTTTTTAGGTTACCGGATGAAGCTTTGAAAAAGGCTCAGTATAAAATATTTGAAGAGCAGATTCGACTTGCTCTGGAAGTTAAAAAGCCCCTGATGCTCCATATTAGGGATAGTTACCAAGAAGTTTTATCGGTTTTAGATCATTATCCGGAAGTGAGAGCTCATGCTCATTTTTTTGCCGGTGATAAAGATATAGCTCGCCGTTTTCTTGATAGAGGAGATACCATTTCTTTTACCGGCGTGATTACTTTTACCGGTGATTATGACGAGATTGTGCGTTATGTGCCTACTGACCGCTTACTGGCAGAGACCGATTGTCCTTATGTTGCTCCGGTACCACACCGAGGTCAAAGGAGTGATC
>JBJHBV010000017.1:0-9959 GCA_050485705.1 Candidatus Vogelbacteria bacterium | reverse complement strand
GTTTTCTTAGCAGCCTTCCTTACAGTTTTCTTAGCTTTGCGTACAGTTTTCTTTACTGCTTTCTTAGCTTTGCGTACAGTTTTCTTGGCAACTTTCTTAGCAGCAGTTTTTCTTGTTGTTTTTCTTTTTGCAGGCATCTTATTTAAAAAATTATTTTTTAAAAAGTTACTTACAACAACGTCGACCTTTTAAAACTTTTATAAAAATTTTTTACTACGTTGTTGTCGTTACTATTAATTATCATTTAAAAAAAAGATAGTAACAATTATTTTTGCACTTAAAGTGTGGATAAGTTTAAATAATTTTTTTAAAAAAATTTTTTATAAAAATTATTTTTTTATTTTTGGAGCACGAAAACCAAGTAAAGAAATTATAATAGTACCAATCAAGATAACTACTAAAATAAAATTAATATTTAACTCTTCTTGTGGTACACGCAAAATAATAAAAGTTGTAGCCAACCAAATAATAACTAAAGATAAAGCAGTCCAAGGATATTTCATATTTTTATTTTTTACCTTTTAATAAAAGTCTTACCTCTTCATAATTCTCAGCGTAGAAAGACGCAATGTCAATAAGATATTCAACCGTTGCATCCAGTCTATCTTTTTCATCATCTCTCATTTCTAACAAATCTTCATAACTTAAAACTCCGACCGGATCTATATCTCCTTTTTCTAAAGCTTCTTTTTCTGCCTCTACTTTTTTCTCAATATCAACCAAAGAGTTCTCAGCAAAAAATTCTTTTAAAGCTTTGACAATATCAAAACGAGGACATAAACGTAGAGCCACCATATCAGCAATGATCAAACTCCGAAAGAAAATAGCTACATTGTGCGGTAAATAAATACTGTATTGATTGGTTTTCATAAAGATATCAGCCAAAATAAGAGAAGAGTTTATTTTCTGCCCCGATAACGGTGCTTCATAAAGGGGGGCCAAAATCTTAGAAAAATCATCCGCGATCTCATCAATCAAAATCTCTTCAATCTTCAATATAGCCGGCTCATAAATATCATATTTATCAGGACTGTATTTCTTTAATAAAGACACCTCTTTATCTAAAGCCTGTTTGGTAAAGCTCATCATGTTTTTAGCTACTTGATCAAAATCCTTCTCAGCAATTCCCTCCAAAATATGCAATAAATCCAGTCTCTCAGGACCGGCTCGACCAACAATTCCAAAGTCAAAATAACCCAGCTTGTTTTTTGGCAAGAAAAAGATATTGGCCGGATGGGGATCAGCGTGAAAAAAACCATCTATGAAAAACTGGCGCATACCATCTTTCACAAAACGATAAGCTAAAGCTTCGGCATCCATACCATAATAATTCTTCAAAATCTTTTCAAAATTAACATCCGACTCTAAATTTAAAATAATATCCTCCACCGAAAAGATAGTTTGTATATATTCCGACACCATTACGGAAGAAGTAGAATGACTGGCATAAGCCACAGGAATAATGACATCATCCAAACCCTCACAATTTTCATAAAAGCTACAAGCATTTTTAACCTCATTGGAAAAATCAAGTTCTTTTCTGGTCCAATCAATAAAGTCAGACACCGCTTCATCAACATCAGCCGTATGAAAAATAGAAAAAGGCCAAATAAGCATTTGAATAAAACGAGCTAAAACAAAATCAGTCTCAAAAATATCAACCACTCCCGGACGTCTAATTTTCACCACCACCTCTTGCCCGCTATGTAGGGTCGCTCTATAGACCTGAGAGATTGAAGCCGAAGCAACGGCCTTCCTATCAAAATGAGCGAAATATTCTTTTGGGTAGACACCGAAATCTTTGAAAAAAACTTCTTCCATTTCTGCTGTTGATACTGCCTCCACATTAGATAAAAGACCTAATAATTCAGAAACATAACTCTCAGGTAAAAGATCATACCGCATAGATAATATCTGTCCCAATTTAATAAAAGCTCCCCCGGCTCTCTCAAAAAATAATCTGAATTTTTTCTCAGCTTTTAAATCCGGAGTCATTACAAGCACTACCGCAATTATTACCAACTGTACAAAACGCCTTTTTAGCAAAATCAATTTACGCAAGAAACTAACAACCTCATTACTAAAACGCCGAAAAAATACCAAAGGCGAGAACTCGGACCAATAACGCTCCACAGATAATGTTTCGTTATTTAACATAAATTAACGACTCCTAAAACCTATATAAAAGAGTACTATGGTCAAAACCATAGTCATAGTGAAAAAAGCTTCCGGATTCGGCAACTTACTGGAAACCATCAACAAAGTGGCTGAAAACCAAATAAAAAGTATCGCGATTGCTGTCCAGGTATATCTCATATTATGAAGGCCATTTCGGCCAAATGAGGCCGGCGGGCGCGAAACTCCAAAACTACATGTCTTATGTGAGTGCTGCCGCCGGCCACATTTAGAAAAAATGACCCTTCGTCCATATTAAAACAAAAACTCAGAAAATCAACCAAACCGAAAAACCCGCCGTGGGGCGGATTTTTCGTAAGACATCTATATTTGGAATTTCTCCTCTAAAGAGGAAAAACACTCACAAAGATATGATAGCATAATTTAAATAAAAAGCAAGTTTTTAACGAATCTGGACCCGCCCCGCTCTAACCTCTATGATCGCACTATCTATTTCTTCTACTCTTTCCGGTAAATACTCCTTTGCTTCTTCTAGTACTTCTATTGCTCTTTCAGCTTGACCCAGACCAATAAAACTCCCAGCATAAGAAAACCAAGTCTCAAGATCAGAGGGGTTTCTCTCTGCTCTTTGACGCCAAATATCGGCCACCACCTCATACCTTTCTTGGGTTACAAAAATATTCAACAAGCGATCATCATTGACAGCTAAGGTTCCAAAACCTTCCAACAACAACTCATCAGCCTTTTGAATTTCACCAGCGTTATATAAAACTATGGCGTAAAATCTCCTTCCTTCCGGATTTTCGGGTGTTAAATTAAAGGTGTATTCAGCAATCTCTAAAGCTTTATCTAAATTTCCACTATTTAAATATACAGAAATCAACTCAAACAAAATTGTTTGCTTGTCAGGCGACAACTCTAAAGCCTTCTCAAATACACCTATTGCTTCATCAAACCTTCCAACCGCATTTAAGAAAGAACCGAAAAAAACATAAACCCTGGTATCAAGCGGAGTAAGCAAAATTTCCTGTTGCCAATTTTGATAAATAGCCTCACCAAAACTCTGCCTCAAACTCTCCGGTAAACTTTCATTACCTAAAACTCTCATAGAGGCCATGGTCATTTGTTCCTTGGCCTCCACCCTACCGGTCGTATTGTAAGCAATAGCTTTTTGGAAAGAATCCAAAGCCGAAGCCGGATTAACCACCACAGCTTTCATTCCGGAAACCAAATAAGCCGAAGCCATCAAAGGCTTAAAAACAGACAAATAAAAGAAAGGTAAAAACAATATAACCAAAAGCGAAGCCAAGACTTGTCTGCCAATTACTGATTCACCAAAACCTGACAACCAAGCAAAAACCCTAACCCCGAAGACCCCACCACTAGAGTTCACATAAACAAAAGCCAGTAAGCTAAACAAAAGCCAGTAAGTAACGATATTATCAAAAACAAACATCACCTGCACCAAATAAGCGACCAAAAAACCAGTCAAAATATTTCTCTCCCAGAAAGAAAACACTGCCTTCCTCCAGATAAGAAACAAAGCTGAAAATAACATCAAAAGATAAAAGTTCAACCCTAAGATACCGGTAGTAGTCAGCCAGTCAAAAATCAAATTATGAGAACGATCAAACCACTGCTCTTGATCATACATTCTCGGATTGTAATTAGAGTTAAAGACATAGCGAAAATTGTCAGGCCCATGACCCAAAACCGGTCTTGCCAAAAATCCATCCCAAGCCATCTGCCAAATCATAAAACGAGAACGGGTGGTCTGCTCCTCCACTGAAATACTGGCAAAACGACCAAGTACTTGATGATCACGAATAGCAGGTACATCACGTACAAACCAAAAACCACCAACAAACAACACAACCATCATCAAAGCTACCCCCGACCACAATCTGATCTTTTTGTTTTCCCTATAAAACAAAGCTGACAATAAAGTCATCAACAAAGAAGCAGCCAAAAGACCAATCACCGCCCCTCTGGTAGCGGTCTTGTAAACTATAAATAACTGCAACAAAACCAAAGCCCCATAAAACCACCTAATCTTGGAACTCTCTTCTTTCAACCAAAGCCAAGCAATCAAAAAGACATGCAATGAAGCATAGAAGGCCAGATAAGCCGCATTACCTAAAGTAGAGTCTAACCTCACGCCACCTTGCATTATGTCTATCCGACCAGCCAACTGTAGTAATCCATACAAAGCCACCAAAATGCTGACAAAAACACTAGTCTGGAAAAAATACTTCCATGCCTTTTCAGTTTTAAGCATTGAAATCAGAACCACGAAATAAGCCGTGAGATGAATATAAGTCACAACCCCCTCCATTCTTTCAAAGTTGCTATAAAAACTTCTGAAAGGGTCAACCCCCAAAAGACCGGACAAAACAGTCACTCCCAACCAACCAAAAACCGCAAACAAAAACCACCTAACATCAGGTCTATACTTTTGATCATAAATAGCCAACAGGGCCCAACAAACAAAAACTATCTGTACTAAAAATCTAAAGAAAAAGGCTTTACCGGTAATATAAGGAAAAAAGAGTCCGGTGGTAATTATCAAAGGAAGAAAGGGTAACAAAAAAATACCTAGCCACACCACCTTGTCCAAGATATAAGCCAAATCACGATTCATAGCTCCAACTATACAAGAAAGAGACTTCTCTCTCAAGCTACCCCTAATAATATATCAATAAATATAGTATAGTATCGCCATGGTAGAAAAACTGAAACAAAAAGGCTACGACCTACTCAGATACAGCGAACGCTACACTAAGACCGATATGATTTATCTAACTAAAGGCGGATTTTGGCTAGTTTCAGGAAATATCTCTAATCTAATAATTGGCATAATTCTAACTATTGCCTTTGCTAACTTATTAAGTAAAGAAACTCTCGGCACCTATCAATTTATTATATCTATAGCTTCTTTAATCAGCATCTTTACACTCAGTGGCATGGGCACGGCCACAATGCAATCAGCCGCCAAAGAAGAAGGGAATACTCTTCCTTCTGCATTCAAAAATCAACTTAAATGGAACACTGGAATATTTATTGTTGGAATAATAATAAGTGCCTATTATTTTATAAACCAAAATAATATACTAGCCATTGCATTTTTAATAGCCAGTGTTAGTCAACCTCTAATAGTAGGTCTAAGTTTATACAAACCATATCTAACAGGAAAACAACTATTTAAAGGATTAGTTATAGCAGAATTTGTAAATAAAGTAATCACTTTTATTGCCCTCTTAATTGTGATATTAAAGACCGACAGCGTACTAGTCATTACTGGAGTATTCTTCGCTGTACAAACTACAGTTTTGTTTGTTATTTATAAATATATAAATCATAAACATCGTTCAATTAGAAAAACAAACACTGAAACCATCAACTATGCCAAACACTTAAGCATAATGGAATCATTTGGAAACGTAGCTGGATATCTAGATAAAATTTTAATCTGGCATTTTTTAGGAGCTGTTCCTGTCGCCATATATACACTAGCTCAGTTACCCATTATCCACCTACAAAACACAATAGGATTAATAAAACCATTATCCTTCGCCAAAATAGTCCAAAAAGACATTACAACGATCAAACAAATATTACCAAAAAGATTGAGTCAATATTCTCTATTTGTAGCTATTATAGCTCTAGCCTATATACTAGGAGCCCCCATCATCTTTAAGGTATTTTTTCCACAATATATTGATTCGGTTATTTATTCACAATTTTTAGCTTTAACTTTACTAGCAACGCCTAGAAAAATAATATCTCAAGTATTTATTGCCCATAAAGCGAAAAAAGAACAGTATATACTAAACATCACTTCTCCAACCATAAGAATAGTAACCTTATTAATTATGTTACCCATTTATGGAATAGCCGGGGTGGTCATGGCAATGATTATTACAGAAATGATTACAATGATGATACAATGGCAATTATTTAAAAAATTACAAAAAAATGACTAACCCAGAAACTTTAAAAGAACTAGAAATCATACTTAAAGAAAACCTAAATAACGAAAAAGGCTTCAGTCTTCATTATTTAATGTTGTTCTCAATAATCATCGGCATGGAAGCAAAAAAAGTATTTGAATTTGGTTGTGGTTTCTCCAGTAAAACCATCTTATCAGCTCTACAAATCACCGATGGACACCTGACCACTTGCGATCAAAGGCCTATAAATAAGACGGGTAATAATGAAAATGATTTAAATTTTTATAAAAAAAGATGGAAATACATAGAAGGCAAATCAGCCGATAAACTCAAAGAAGTAAAAGGACCATTTGAGGTGGTATTACACGATGGAGCCCATGATCTTTTAACTGTGGCAAGAGATATTTGGAAAATAAAAAAGCACATAAAACAAAATGGTCTCTTATTAGTCCATGATACTAATCACCCCAAACTTTACACGATGAAACTTGCAGTTACTCTAGGGTTAATTTTTACTAAACATGAAAAAGTAACTCTGCCATATGGATGCGGATTAACCATAATAAGAATAAAAGGTAATAAAAAAATAGGGAAAGTTAAATTGACCTGGAAAAAATCTCAAAATAAATAAAAATATGAACATATTAAGAAAGATTAAAAGTCAAATAGTATATTTATTTGATACACTAGTGAGTTTTTTTAGGAAAACTCCCTATAAACAATTACCTGTTAATGATTATCAATCATATATCTCGGAACAAAGAAGATCAGAGCCAAGAGAATTTCTTGAACCAAGGCTGAAAATAATATCATCCGTAATATTTTTATTACCCCTGTTAGAAGCAAGCAATATTGCTAAAAACAAAGAAAAAATAAAAATACTAGATGTGGGGTGCCGTGATGGTTGGACAATAAAACTATTTAATGATTTAGGATACAAAAATGTAGTTGGTACAGAGATTCTACCTGATTATGTTAATTACTGTAATAAAAAAGGGAGAAATGCTGTAATTGGAGATATTCACAAATTACCATTTAATGATAATAAATTTGATATAACATACTGTCGTCACACTTTAGAGCATTCTCTTGATCCCATAATGGCCCTAACAGAATTATTAAGAGTCACAAAAAAAGATGGGGTGCTTTATTGCAGTTTTCCCCTAGAAAGGAAGCCATATGGAAAACACCCAATTGCAATAACCACCATAACTGATATCAAAAAAATATTATCTAAAGTTCCATACAATAAAAAAATATTCGTAGGTCTTGCTAAGCAGACAAAAATAGTTATACCTGAAGGCAAAGAAGCAATTATCATAGTAAGTAAAAAATGAAAATACTTTTTATAGCTCCCCGCTATCACACCAATCAAATTCCCATAGTTAAAACCTTGTTAGAAAAAGGTGTCCAAGTTTATTTTTGGGTTTTATACAAAACCACGCAAGAAGACCACTCCTTAATAAAACCGAAAATAATGGGTTATTCCTTTCTTTTCCGAATATATGAAAAAATAGCAGACAAAAAAATAAGACATGGTTTAGAAAAAAAATTTTATGCCCTTTATGCCTTCCCTTCACCCATTAAATTATTTAGAAAAATCCATAATTTAAATCCTGATTTGGTGATAGTCAGAGATATAAACTATTTTTCTCTGTTAACCATAGCTATCACCAGGACTCTTAAGATAAAAACTCTTATTTATACCCAAAAGCCACTTTTCAACGATTTTCGAAAAAGATCATTAAAAAATATATTGTTTTTCTATTTCAATAAAAAATATATAAGACGCATAACGCCTGTAAAAGGTGACCCATCAAAAAACAAAGAAAAATATACCGAATTCCTACCTTTTGTTATTTACCCCCAAACAACAAAACCAAAAAATAATAAAGACTTTATAAAAATACTAATCGTGGCTCGTTTTACTAAGAGAAAAAATATCATACTTGGATTAAAGGCCATTAAGAATCTTATAAATTATTACCCAATAAAATTAACCATAATTGGAACATTAAATGATAACAAAGAAAGTAAAGAATATTTAGAGGAAATAAAAAATTTTATTAAAAAAAATAATTTATCTAATACTGTTGATATAAAAACAAACATAGATTTTTTATCTATGTCTAAAGAATATCAAAAACATAATTTATTCATTTTACCTAGTTGCAATGAGCCTTTTAGTATCTCCACACTTGAGGCTATGGCTCATAGTTTACCGGTGATAGTTAGTGACACCAATGGTTCTCAATATGAGATTAAAGATAATGTTAATGGTTTTATTTTTGAAACAAACAATGAACATGATCTAACAAATAAAATAGAAAAAATAATTCAAAACAAAAATGAATTAGCTAAAATGGGAGAGGAGAGTTACAAATTAATTAAACAAAATAATTCTCCTGAAAAATACTACACTCATTTATTAAAGATACTAACTAGTCTAGAAAAATAATTTTTTATACTGACAAAAACCGAATATAAACCCAATTTTTTAAGTTGACGAGAAACAGACTCTTTCAGACAAGTAAGGGAATCCTTATACTGCCAAGGTTTAGTCAAACCAGAAGAAGTGGTTTTCAAAAAATCATCAGCAATCGGAAAATCATCTATTTTTCTATTAATCAATTTATGAACCTCTTCTGAAGACATATCAGCATAAGGATGAAGTCCAACATTATAAAATTTATCTGCAAATTTAGACATTAAATTTTCAAAAAAAGATTGATTGGCCCGAAAAGTCTCGGGCCAAGGTGTATACATCATAATTGGATTTTTAATTTTTACATAAAACCACCCGAATTTAGATGCATCTTTCATATTGGCTGCATCGCCGATGTTTTCATCCCAAAACCAATTTGCTTCTTTTAGTTTATCTACTTGCATAATACCCATATCCGCCAAACCAGAAAGATGAGGACTAGTATAATAATCTGGATTGTAATTTATTTTTAATTTTGACGAGTAAAAACTTTGATTATGAACACCAACTTTACCTTTAAAAAAAACAGGTAAAATACTTATAATGTTTTTATCACTTTTGAAAATCTCTTCACATTCATCAAAAAAAATACCGTCACACAACCTGACAATCTGAACATCATCATGAATTATAAACAAATATTTAAAACCTTTAGAAATAGCTTCTGCCAAGGCCAAATTGATGTTAACATGCAGACCTCTTAACGCATGGTTCCCGACCCTTTTATTTATAATTACAGGATATTTGACGAACTTCAAATAATCAACTGTTTTCGAATCATCACTATTATCATCATAAATAAAAATATTGTCCTTAGTCAGGTTTCTCTCGATTGAAGAAATACAGTTCTCTAAATATTTACCTCTATTATAGGACATAACGGCAACCATCATTTTTTCTTTTATATCACTCATGACAACTCTCTACTTAATGGCGTAAACTATAAAACCAGAAGTGTTAGTTCTCCTGTTTGTCTTAAATAAAGTATCCAGAATATGGGCCAGCAAATCTAAAACCTTTCTCATTTTATGCTGATAAGGCACAAAAAAAGATAGGGCCTTAAAATATCCTCCGACTTTTTGAATCTCCACAGAAGACCAATCTAGAAACATCAAATCAAAAGTATCTTCAAAAAATCTCCACAAATCAGGATAATGTCCTTTTCTGGGATGATAAGGATAAATAGAAGGCACATACAACAGCAACTTGCCACCAGGCTTTAATATTCTTTTAATTTCACTTGTTGCCCTTATGGGATCACTAACGTGCTCCAATACTGAATAGCAAATCACAGCATCTACCTCGTTATCACCTATTGGCATATTATGAATATCGCCGACTATATCCGGATTAGTGGAAGAATCATAATCAAAAGTTTTATATGAACC
>JBJHBV010000016.1:0-10750 GCA_050485705.1 Candidatus Vogelbacteria bacterium | reverse complement strand
GTTCTTTTGTCTCCCGGGGCAACCAGTTTTGGTTTATTTAAAAATGAGTTTGATAGGGGGGATCAATTTATTGATGCTGTAAAAAATTTGTAATAATTAAAAAGTTTGACATCTTTTGTACAAAATGTACAATTAACCCATGAAAAAAATAACCACAACTAATGCTCGGAAAAATCTAAGCTCATTACTTAATCAGGTAAAAAATTCAGGGGAGCCGGTTGCTTTGGGGCGTCGAGATGATATAGAGGCTTTAATTATACCTTTTCCATATGTATATAATAAGCAGTTAAATGGTGTCACTAATGTTAATGCTTATTCAAAAAGCTTTGATTTTTTAGAAGAAGAACCAGATCTATATTCTTCATTTGATGTCAAGAAAAAATATGTCTAAGGGAGATATTGTTTTAATACCTTTTCCTTTTACTGATTTGTCTGGCTATAAAGTGAGACCTGCTTTGATTCTGTGGTCCGAAGAAAAATCAGAGGATTGCTTGGTGTCTTTTATTTCATCTGTAAATAAAAAGAGATTATCTAATTTTGATATTAGAATACAACCTTCATCAAGTAATGGATTAAAGACTGTATCTGTTGTTAAATTAAATAAAATTGCCACTTTGCAAAAAAAGATTCTAGTTGGAGAGATTGGTAAGATAAAGAAAGAGGATTTGGGTGTTATAAATTCCAAGTTAAAGAAGATGTTAAAAATTTAATTTTAAAAATGTCTGGTTTAGAAAAAATAAAAAAAGTTCACTTCATTGGTGTTGGGGGTATAGGGGTATCAGCTATTGCTCGGATGATGATGCTTTTAGGTAAAGAAATTAGCGGTTCAGATCAAAGTAATTCTATGGTTACTGATGAATTGTCTTTGGCTGGGGCCAATATTTATGTTGGGCATAATGCTAGTAATTTACCGACTGATGCTGGTTTGGTGGTTTATTCTATCGCTGTTCCCGAATCTAATCCGGAGCTAAGTAAAGCCCGAGAGTTGGGTTTATCTTTGATGTCCTACCCTGAATTAATAGGTGAAATCTCAAAACAAAAAAGAACCATAGCTGTTTCCGGTACTCATGGTAAAACTACCACCACCGCCATGATTGCTGAAATATTACTAGGGGCAGGCCTTGAACCAACTGTGGTGGTGGGTAGTATTTTGAAAAATCATAAATCCAATTTTATTGCCGGTAAGGGGGATTTGTTTGTGGTAGAAGCTTGTGAGTATCGCCGGTCTTTTCTTAATCTTTCTCCCGAGATTTTGGTTATTACTAATATTGAAGAAGACCACCTTGATTATTATCAGGATTTGAAAGATATTCAGTCTGCTTTTGGTGATCTGGTAGAGAAAGTTCCAGAAAATGGTTTGATAGTTTGTAATCCGAACGACCCTAAAGTTTCACCTGTTTTAACTAAAGCTAAAGCTCAAATTTTAGATTACACTACTTTTGACCTTGATGGTGTTAGTTTAAAAGTTCCCGGAGAGTTTAACAGGAAAAATGCTCAAGCAGCTTCTTCTGCTGTGACTGAATTAAATATTGATCAGGTTTTAATTAGTAAAGCTTTGGGTGATTTCAGTGGGACTTGGCGGCGATTTGACTATCAAGGAAAGACGAAAAATGATGCTTTGGTCTATGATGACTATGCTCATCATCCAACTGAAATAAGAGAGACGTTAAAAATGGCTAAAGATTTGGCTGGAACACACAAAGTGATTGTTGCGTTTCAGCCCCATCTTTTTTCCAGAACTAAATCATTGCTGGTAGATTTGATCGAGTCTCTGGCTTTGGCTGATCAGGTTTTTATTTTACCTATTTACGCAGCCAGAGAGGTGGATGATGGTAGTATTTCCGGGCAGATTCTGGCTGACGGTATTTCTACTACCGGTACTCAAGCTCAATATTTAACTGATTTTTCTGATGTTGCTCAAAAAATGCAATCTGTAGCTAGGAGGGGAGACATTTTAATCACTATGGGAGCAGGAGATGTTTTCAAAATACCTTTGGTGGTTGATTAAAATAGGATTGACATCAAACACATTTTACAGTATGAATTATAACTGAGTATTGGTCTTTGTCGTAACAAAAAGAAAGGAGTCGGAAATGATTGAGCTTCCGCAAATAGAAGAAACTGACAGATCGTTCGTCGGGAAAGATAGAGGTTTCCGCTTGCGTTCTGACGCCGGAGAGATTCTTGTCTCTTCTGATTTCTCCGGAGGCGAGGGAATAACTTACCGGGGCCTTGTGGTTGTGAATCCCGGTTTTCTCTCTATTGGAGAGGAGACCAACTTCAAGAAATTGAAGCAGAGGTTTAACCGAAAGAGTTGTCTTGGCTGGCTTCCGTTGGAGTTCGGACCCCTCCTTGCCCAGAAGCTGGCCAGGGGTGAGATATCCGTATCAGACGATGTTCGGAGTGTGCTTGTTTGCCACAACCCTGTTTGGGTTAGCAGTAATGGCAGGCGAGTACCGAAACTTTTTCTCATTACTCTGGAAGGTGAAGTATCACTTTCTACGATTGAGGCCTGGGATGATTCCTTGGTTTGGGAATTCGGCCGACATTTCGTCTTGGCCCGGGTGGAGCCGGATCTGGACTAGCTTTTTTGGCCCCCGATGTGATTGCACATCGGGGGCCTTGTTTGTAGAAAAAGGATTTTTTTCGTACAATGAAAATATGAAAAGTATTATTTGGCGTAGCCGAGCCACGGCTTGGTTCGGTTTGATCATAGCTCTTGTGCCTTTTTTGGGATTACCCGATAGTTTCAAAAATATAATTTTTGTTATTTTGGGTTTATTGATTGCTTTATTTGGTTTTGCTAAAAGTCATTATGCTTCTGGTTATGAAAAAGAATATAAGCAAGCCTTAGAAGATGTGGTTATGTCTACAGAAGGAGAAGAAGTATTATCAAATGATCCAGCTTTGGATGACGAAGAATAAAATCAGAAAAGATAACACTTCAGGAAGAGTTTGGCTTTCTTTGTTAGTGGTCTTAGTGCTGTTTTTGGTGGGTTTATTTTTTTACCATCTGGTCTTTGGCCAGAATGATTCGTATGAAATCCCGGTTTACTCTAGTCCGGCTATGGTGTTGCAAGAGGAAATTATTAGCCCCCCAAAAAAACATTTACCTACTCCGGAGGCTGTTAAAGCCATCTACATTACCAGCTGTGCGGTGGCTACACCCAGTTTTCTAGAAAGATTAATTAATTTAGTAGAAGAGACAGAGATAAATTCTGTGGTGATAGATGTCAAAGACTATACCGGTACTTTATCCTATCCACCTAAAGATGAATCTCTCTATCATATGTGGGAATCTGCCAGGTGTGGCACCAGAGAAATGGAAAATATCTTGGCTGATTTATATGACCGAGAAATTTATACTATTGCTCGAGTGACAGTTTTTCAAGACCCTCATTTAGTTAAAAGACGTCCCGATTTAGCTGTTAAATTTGCTTCTACCGGAGAACCCTGGAAAGATCATAAGGGTTTGAATTTCACTGATGTTGGGGCCAAAGAGGTGTGGGACTATCATATCAAAATCGCTAAAGACGCTTACGAACTTGGTTTTGATGAAATTAATTTTGATTATATCCGTTTTCCATCCGATGGCCCGATGAGAGATATTAGTTTTCCTTTCTCGGGCAACAGGCCAAAACCGGTAGTTTTAGAAGAGTTTTTTGAATACTTATACAATGAATTAAAGGATACCGGGATGATTACTTCCGCTGATTTGTTTGGTATGACCACTACTAATATTGATGATTTGAATATCGGGCAAGTCTGGGAGAGAGCCTTGCCTTATTTTGATTATCTGGCTCCGATGATTTATCCTTCTCATTATCCTAAAAACTTTAACAATTGGGCTGATCCCAATAAGGTCCCTTATGACATTATTAAGTTTGCTCTAGATGCTGCCGTCAGGAGAACTGTGGCAACTACTACTACTGTTACGACCAATAACGGGCAAGCCATATCTACCACCACCCCTATTATTTACACGAAAGAAAGTTATGATAAGAATAAGGTTAGACCATGGCTACAAGACTTTAATTATCCGGTACCCTATACTCCTGAAATGGTACGAGCTCAGATTCAAGCTACTTATGATGCCGGACTTAATTCTTGGATGATGTGGGATCCGGCCAATCGTTATACTCGTTCGGTCTATAATGATCGTTAGATTTGTTTGGCACCCTTTCTTTATATGTTTATAATATAATCAATGGACTACACTCCTCATATTAATTATTTTGCTCAAACGGATTTTCGGGGCAAGAAAAAAACTTTTGGTATTAAATCGGAAGATCGTTCACGGCATATTTATGTGATTGGTAAGACCGGAATGGGTAAGTCTACCTTACTTGAGAATTTGGCTGTGCAAGATATTCGTAATGGAGAAGGCATGGCCTTTATTGATCCTCATGGTAAATCAGCTGAATTGTTACTTGATTATGTTCCCCAGGAGAGATTGAAAGATGTGGTTTATTTTGCTCCTTTTGATTTAGCTAATCCAATATCTTTTAATATTATGGAAGATGTCGGACCGGAGCAAAGGCATCTGGTGGCTGATGGTTTGATGGCTACTTTCAAAAAGATTTGGCAGGATGCTTGGTCGGCTCGAATGGAATATATTTTAAGTAACACCCTTTTGGCTCTCCTTGAGTATCCTGATTCTACCTTGCTTGGGGTCAACAGAATGCTTTCTGATAAAGCCTATCGTAAAAAAGTGGTAGACAATATCACCGACCCTTCCGTAAAGTCTTTTTGGGTTGATGAGTTTGCCAATTATACCGATCGTTTTGCCGCTGAGGCTACTCCGGCTATTCAAAACAAGATTGGGCAGTTTACCAACAACCCTCTGATTAGAAATATTATTGGCCAACCAAAATCTTCTTTTGATTTGAGGCAAATAATGGATGAAAAAAAGATTTTGATTGTGAACTTGTCTAAAGGGCTGGTAGGAGAGCAAAACACCGAACTTTTGGGTGGAATGTTGGTCACAAAAATATATCTGGCCGCGATGTCCAGAGCCAATATCTCTGATTTAAAAATGAGAGATCTGCCTTCTTTTTATCTATATGTAGATGAGTTCCAGTCTTTTGCCAATGAATCTTTTGCTGATATTTTATCTGAGGCTCGGAAGTATAAATTAAGTCTTACTATTGCCCATCAATACATTGAGCAAATGCCGGAAGAAGTTCGGAATGCGGTCTTTGGCAACGTTGGTACTTTGATCACTTTTCGGGTCGGACCTTTTGATGCTGAAGTATTGGAAACTGTTTTTGCGCCTACTTTTGAGCAGGAGGATTTGGTTAATTTGGGCTTTGCTCAAATTTATCTGACTTTAATGATTGACGGTGTCGGCTCTCGACCTTTTTCAGCCAAGACCCTACCGCCGATTGTAAACTTGGAAGATTCTTTAAGAGAAGAGATTATCAAATATTCCCAAACTACCTATGGTCATCCAAAAGATGAAGTAGAAAAAGTGATTTTTTCTTGGCATGCTGAAGGGCGATCTGAGAATGACAAAAAGGGGGAGAGTGATAGAGGGAGGAATCAAAACAACAAACAAAAACCAAAAGGTAATCCCAATACTACCAACGATAGAAGACCGGAGGTTAAAGAAAAGATTGAAGAGAAGAAGATTGCTCCGGCTACAGTAGTAGTTTCGCTTAAAGATCTAACTAAAAAACGAGCCCCAGAAAAGCCCAAGAAGGCAGAGCCAAGTAGTGAGAGTAAGGAGTCCCTGCGTTCTGCTCTTAAAGACTTGTTAGGTGCTGAGGAGAAAAGAGAGGAGTCTAAGTCAAGCGTACCACCACAATCAGAAAGACCAAAAGAGTCGGAAGTAAAAACAACTATCCCAGAACATAAAACTAAAAGACCGGAAGAAAAAAAAGAAATACCGGAAGATGTTTTAAAGCAAATGTTGGAAGTAGATGAATAACATGAAAAATGTGGCTATTTTTACAACCGCTTATTTACCTCATATTGGTGGAGCGGAAATTGCTATTAGGGAGATAACAAGACGATTACCGGAATATTCCTTTGATATTTTCACAGCCAAGCTCAACAGGAGGTTGCCATCTTGTGAAATCATAGATAATGTGACTATCTATAGGGTTGGTTTTGGGTTTTGGCTAGATAAATATTTACTTGCTTTTTGGGGTCATAGGTTTGCTTTACGAAAACACAATAAAAAAAGATATGATCTTGTTTGGGGGGTAATGGCCAGTTTTGGTGGACTTGCCTCTAGAAATTTTAAGAAAAAGGATTCCAGAGTCCCTTTTTTATTGAATTTAAAGGAAGGTGACAAACTCAAAAAAGTGGAGAAAAAGGGTCGCTTCATGTTTGGTGGATTCAAAGATATTTTTCGGACAGCTGATCATATTCAAGCGATATCTTCATATTTGGCTGATTGGGCTTATTCAATAGGGGTGAAGTCTAAGATTTCAGTGATTCCTAATGGAATTAATATTGTTGATTTAAGTCAGATTAAACCTAAAAGAGTTTTTACTGATGGATTCGTGATTATTACCACCTCTCGCTTAGTGGAGAAAAATGGCATTGATATTTTGATAAAGTCTCTGAGTTATTTACCGGAAAACTATAAATTATTAATAATTGGTTCTGGGAAACAAGAAAACTATTTGAAAACACTGTCTGAAAAATTAAACTTTTCAAAGCGAATAATTTTTTACGGCTCAGTCAGTCCAGATGAAATAAACTCTTTCCTCTCGGGGGCTGATATTTTTTGTCGCCCTTCTAGAGATGAAGGTTTGGGAAATTCATTTCTGGAAGCGATGGCCTGTGGTATACCTGTCGTGGGAACATCAATTGGGGGAATAAAAGATTTTTTGTTTGACAATCAAACCGGATGGGTTGTCCCAATAGAAGACCCTCGGGCTATTGCCGAAAAGGTTGTCTATATTACCACTGAAATTAATGACCCGGCTGTTAAAAAGGTGACAGAAAATGCCAGAAAAATGGTTTATGAGAGATATGATTGGGACAAAATAACTCAGGAAATCAGAGAGAACTTTTCTTTGCTCATTGTCTAGTTTCTAGATTTTATAGCCGTTTACAGGTAAGATTGACTTTATGAAAAGAATTTTATTTGTTTCAGCTGATGAGAAGCAAGATTTATATGGCTATTTTTTAGCTCAATTTTTACCAGCCTCTGAGTTTGAAGTTGAAACCATAAGTTTGACCGGGGTGGGGGACTTGCCTTGGGGTCTGTCGGATTTTGTTTTTAATCGTCGACTTAAAAAAAGAGCTCAAGATTTTGATATTATTTATGTCCGAGGAACTTTGGAAGTTCAACTAAAAGCTCTGAAAGTTGCCAAATCTTTGGGTAAAAAATTCGTCGTTAAATTGGATAGCGATGATGTCTGGGAAAGAGCAGTAGCTTTCTGGGGATTAAAGGATGACCTGATCACTTTTTCTTTTAAGCCGTCAGGCCATGGAATGATGGTAGATAAACTAAAAAAACAACAAAGATTTATTGTTTCTTCAGCCGACAAAGTGATAGTACCTAATCTCTATTTACAAAAGATTGCTGGTCGCTGGGGAGTCTCAGAGGAAAAGATGGACATAGTTCACAATAGTTTTGAGTCTTTTGATTTTGGCGACCTGTCTCTCGGCAACAAAGAAACAAAAGATATTCTGTTGGTGACTTTCGGTGAAATGATGGTCTGGAATAATTTTTCTTTTTTGATTGATGTTGTTTTTGATCTGTTGCCCCAATATCCTGATATTAAATTATATATCTATGGTGATGGCCCGGAAAAAACCAAATTGGAAAGCTTGGTTGATGAATATAATTTAGCTAGTAGGGTTTTTTTGCCGGGCGAAGTATCAGCTGAAGAATTATTCAAACATATTCATTATGCCGATGTCTTTGTGTCTAATGATTCTTATGCGCCTGATTTTTCTTTTTTGTTGGGAGTGATGTCTGTTGGGACACCTATTATTGCTACGGAGATAGATTCCAATCCTGAATTGATTGGTGATGGACATAACGGGCTTCTGGTGCCACCTAATGACAAAATAGCTTGGCGGGGAGCCATTTCTATGTTAGCCGATAACCCCAATGTTCGTCTGGAGTTGGTTTCTAATGCTAAAAAAATTTTGGATAAATATTCAGAAGAAAGGATGAGGCAGGCTTTGGTTAATATTTTAAATGATTTATGAAAATTTTGATTGCTACACCTCTTTATCCGCCAGAGATAGGTGGTCCGGCTACCTATACCAAACTTTTAGAAGAAGAATTACCAAAAAGAGGTATTGAGGTGAAGGTGGTAAAGTTTTCGGATGTTAAACATTTACCGAAGATTATTCGCCACCTAGCTTATGCTTGGAAAGTTTTTCGACAGTCCAAAAGTTGTGATTTGGTGTATGCTCAAGATCCAGTGAGTGTGGGTTTGCCGGCTCTAGTTGGGGCAAGAATAGCTCGTAAATCTTTTATGGTTCATGTGGCCGGAGATTATGCTTGGGAACAATCTTATCAACGTTTTGGGGTGAAAGACTTTATTGATGATTTTCAAAAAAAAAGATACGGTTTGAGAGTAGAATTTTTAAAAAAGGTACAAAGTTTTGTTGTGGGACAGGCTGTCTTTGTCATTACCCCCAGTCTTTATTTTAAAAAGGTAATTTCTGGATGGATATCTTCAAAACAATCTGAAAAAATAATTGTCGTCCATTATAGTTTGAATTTTTCAGAAGTACCGCAAGCGCAAGCTTTTTGGAGAAAAGATAAAAAAACAATGGTTTCGGCCGGCCGTTTGGTGCCTTGGAAAGGATTTGATGTTCTTATAGATATTTTGCCAAATTTAGATTTTTCCTGGTCTTTAAAGATAATGGGTGATGGGCCAGAAAAAGACAATCTCTTGCAAA
The DNA here is from genome assembly GCA_050485705.1 of Candidatus Vogelbacteria bacterium. Taxonomy (GTDB): domain Bacteria; phylum Patescibacteriota; class Minisyncoccia; order Phycocordibacterales; family XYD1-FULL-46-19; genus JBJHBV01. The sequence continues at coordinate 1,873 of JBJHBV010000016.1, read as the reverse complement.
AAGTTTCTGATTTAAATTTAGTAGACAGAGTTGAATTTACTGGAAATTTAGATAGACAATCTATGTTGAAGCATATTGCCAAAGCTGATTTATTTATACTTTATTCAGCTTTTGAGAGTTTTTCTTTTCAAATAGCAGAAGCCATGAAGACAGGTATACCAGTGATTGCTTCCAGAGCAGGAAGTTTTCCTGAGGTAATAAGAGAGGGTTTAGACGGTCTTTTGGTGGATAGAAATGATAGTCAGGATTTGATAAAGGCGATTAAACTTTACGATACAAATCCAGAACTTAGAAAGAGATTGGCTTCTAGTGGTCAAAAAAGAATTGATTATTTTTTTGTAGATCGAACCATTAAAGATTTGATAGTAATTATGAAAAAAGCTGTATGAAAATTTTAATGCTTAGTTTAAGTCAAGATATTTTTAGAGATCACTCAGACACTCTTTTTAGATTATTGGGCTACAGTAAAAGAGTTGAGAGTTTAACTGTCATCGTTCCTTATAATCAAAAAAGGTTTTCAAAACCAGTAAATAATTTTGAGTTAATTGGTTCTGGTGGCAAAAATAAGATTATTCAATTTTGGGAAATTTTTAGATTAATTAAGGAAAAACAAAGAGACTCAAATTGGGATTTGATAACAGTACAGGATACTTATTATCTAGCTTTTTTGGCTTGGTTTTTTAGTTGGAAATATAAAATACCACTTGAGGTTCAGGTTCATGGTTTTGAAAAATGGTTTGGTTTAAGAAAAATAATTGGAAAATTTGTTATTAAGAGGGCTAATATAATCAGAGTTGTTAGTCATAGGTTGTCCCAAGTTTTGGTAGATGAGTTTAGAGTCAACAAAGACATTATTTATATTTGTCCGTTGTCTTTATTGGAAATTAAAACAAAACCAATTAAACAGAGATTAAAAGAGGATTTTGTTTTTCTTTCAGTTTGCCGGCTGGTGAGAGTTAAAAGATTAGATTTACTGATATTGGCTTTTAACGAAATTGCAAACAAATATCCTAGGGTAAAACTTTGGCTGGTGGGTGATGGTTCAGAAAGAATCAAGCTAGAGAAGCAGGTTCGGACTTTGGGTTTAAATGAGAGTGTTAAATTTTTCGGCTGGCAAAAGGATGTTGAATATTTTTATGACCAAGCTGATATCTTTGTTTTAAGTTCTGATTCTGAAGGCTGGGGGATGACAGTATTGGAAGCCGTAATGAATGGTTTACCGGTTATAATGACTGATGTTGGTTTGGCGGGTGAGGTGTTTACTGAAAATGAGGTTATGATAATAAAACCGGGGGATAAAAGTGCTTTGGTGATGGCTATGTCTAAAGCTCTAGCAGACTATAACTCCCTTTTGTCTAAGACCGAGCAGGCACAAGAAAAGTTAAAGGTTTTACCAGAATTAGAAATAGAGGTTGAAACTTGTTTTTTAAATTGGCAAAAAGCGGTAAATAATAAAAAATGAGACTTTTAGTTATTACTCAAAAAGTAGATATTAATGATCCTATTTTGGGTTTTTTCCATCGTTGGATAATAGAATTCGCTAAACATTGTGAAGTGTTAACGGTCATTTGTTTAGAGCAAGGTCAGTACGATTTACCTGATAATGTGAAGGTGTTGTCTTTAGGTAAAGAAACTGGTCGCTCTAGAATTAAGTATTTATATCGTTTCTATAAATATATTTGGCAAGAAAGAAAAAATTATGATTCGGTATTTGTTCATATGAATCAAGAGTATGTTATTTTAGCTGGTGGGTGGTGGCGTCTAGTTGGTAAAAAAGTTTTTTTGTGGCGGAATTTTCCAACCGGAGATATTTTTACCAGATTATCCGTCTTTATTTCTTATTTTGTTTTTTTTACTTCCGAACAATCTTTCA
>JBJHBV010000015.1:1859-11292 GCA_050485705.1 Candidatus Vogelbacteria bacterium | reverse complement strand
ATCATCAAGAATGTTATTTTTTTCTGTTTTGGTAATCAGTTTCACCATTTCTATGACCTGGTCTTTTTTGGCATTACCATAGCCGGTGACAGTTACTTTTATTTCCATGGGGGTATATTCAAAAACCTCAACCTGGTTTAGTTTTGAGAGATATATTAACATACCCCTGATTTCACTGACTGCCATAGCCGTTTTTTGATTTTTGGAAATAAAAATTTTTTCAATGGCAATGAATTGGGGTTTGTATTTTTGGATTAATTTATCCACCTCTTGTCCTAAAAGAAAAAGTCTTTCTGGAAAAGGTAATTTTTTTTCTGTTTTTAAACACCCGGAGTAAGTTAAAATTTCTTTACCATCTTTTTTATCTAAGACAGCTACTCCCATTCTGTCATATCCCGGATCTATGCCTATTACTCGCATTTTTAAATTACACCGTTGGTGTAGACATTTTTTATATCCTCATGCTCTTCAAGTATTTCTAAAAGTTTTTTTACACCATCCTTATCTTTTTCTTCTAGGGGGATTGTGGTACTTGCTTGCCAGTCGGAATCATTTTTTACAAAGGCCCATATGGCTGACCCTTGAGCTCCCAGGTTGCCATTGTTTTTACTTAGGAGGTGTTTAATCTCAGCCGTGGTTCTATTTTTATTGTCGGTGATACCCTCCATAATAAAAGCTGTTCCTCCTGGGCCATAAGCTTCATAGAAAACTTCTTCAAAATTACCACTGTCAGTGCTGGCACCTTTTTGGACTGCTCTTTCTATGTTGTCCATGGGCATATTAGCCGCCTTGGCTCTATCTATGGCCGCTTTAAGACTGGGGTTGGTTTTATCTCCTCCCGCCTTTTTTGATTCAATAGTTATGGTTTTAACCAGCATTGAAAAAAGTTTGCTTTTTTTGGCATCCTCGGCCCCTTTTTTATGTTTTATTTTTGACCACTTATTATGACCAGCCATATTGTTTTAAATTAATTTATTTTGTTTATTATTATCATTTTCTTTTGGCCAGTCAAAACTTAAATGGTTATAGGCTTTTTCTGTAGCCAATCTGCCTCTGGGAGTTCTTTCTATAAAGCCCAACTGAATGAGATATGGTTCATAAACATCCTCAATAGTTGAATCTTCTTCTGATAGAGCGGTGGCCAGAGTATTTAAACCGACCGGCCCCCCATTAAATTTATTAATGATTATTTCTAAAACTTGTCTGTCTGATTGAGTTAATCCGGTTTCATCTATACCCAATAAAGCCAAGGCTTTATTTACGGTGTTTTTATCAAGATCTATTTGGTGTACTTCAGCATAGTCTCGACATCTTTTTAAAAGGTGGTTGGCAATACGAGGAGTAGAGCGACTTCTTTTGGCTATTTCCAAAGCGGCATCTTCTTCAATCTTAATATTAATAATATTTGCCGATCTTTTTATAATGGTGGCTATTTCATTTTCTTTATAAAATTCAAGCCTATAGCTACCACCAGAAAATCTTGAGCGTAAAGGGGAGGAAAGCATTGCCATTCTGGTGGTGGCCGCTATTAATGTAAAAGGAGGCAGTTCTAATTGAATAGTTCTTGCTCCTGGTCCTTTGCCGATAATAATATTCAGAGAACCAGATTCCATTGCCGGGTATAAAACCTCTTCAATCATTTTGTTTAAACGATGTACCTCATCAATAAATAAAATATCTCCCGCCTCCAGATTGGTTAGGATAGAAGCCAGGTCCCCAACCTTTTCTATTGCCGGACCGGAAGTAACCTTCAGTTGAGCCCTTAATTCTTTAGCTACTAAATGAGCCAGGGTGGTTTTACCTAACCCGGGAGGGCCATAAAAGAGTATATGTTCCGGGGGGTGGTTGCGCCCTTTGGCTGCTTCTAGTAGAATTCTCAGGTTATCTTTGATTGCTTCTTGACCCACATATTCTTCCCAAATTTCAGGTCTTAGGGTTTTGTCTAGATAGCGGTCATTAGATATGATTTTTTCATCACTTGACATATTTTTTATAATATGATAGTCTTTTTTTGATAAGGTTTTCTTTTCAAAATTAACTTATCGAGGGCATAACCCTCTAAGCAATTTAAGTTTTTAACTTAACGGATTTGTTGAATAGGACGTCTTGGGTGTTATTTAAGATAGCATACTGGGGCTATCCTTGACGATATTTCTAACTTTGTTTGCACAAGCAAAGAGATTGCTTAGAGGGTTATGATCTCGATTTAAATGATCTCCTCGTCTAAGTCTACCACACGACCGACTTCTTCCATAGAGGTAATACCATTTAAAACCTTAACTATTCCGTCTTGTCTCATATCCAGTATTCCTTGGGGGATACTGGCTATTTTTATTTCTCTTTCGTTGGGGTTTTGGACTGTTGTTTCAGCTATAGCATCATCCATAGCTATGGCCTCAAAAATTCCTAATCGTCCTTTGTAGCCGGTATTATTACAAGCCTCGCAACCAACCGGCCTCCATACTTCTTTTACTTCCGGTAGAGTTATGTCGGTTCTTTTTTTCTTAATACTTTGGGAGATTTTGAGTAGTAAATCTTTTTCTTTTTCTGTTGGTTGGTCTGCTTTTTTACATTCCGGACATAATTTTCTAACTAAGCGTTGGGCTATGGATAGAGTTAAAGCCGAACTAATAATTTTAGGATTAATACCTAAATCTATTAAACGGGGAATAGCCCCATAAGAGTTGTTGGTGTGAAGGGTGGAAAAAACCATATGACCGGTTAAAGCCGAATTTATAGCAATACGAGCAGTATCTGAATCTCTAATCTCACCAACCATTATAATATCCGGATCTTGGCGTAGAGCTGAACGCAGGCCGGAGAGAAAAGTATAACCCGCTTTTTCATTTACTTGAGTTTGGTTTATACCTTTTAGGTGGTATTCTATCGGGTCCTCAATGGTAATTATTTTTATTTCCGATTTGTTGACTGATCTTAGAAAGGCATACAAGGTGGTGGTCTTTCCTGATCCGGTGGGACCCGTTAACAAAACTAACCCATTTGGTTTTCTGATTTCTCTGTCAAAAATACTAAAAAGGTGAGGCTCTATTCCTAGACTTTCAAATTCTACCGATATAGCCTTGGGGTTTAAAACCCTCATAACAATTGATTCACCATAGCCTCCGGGGATTATGGAGGTCCTGATTTCTATTTCCAAACCCATAGCTTTGATGCTAAAGCGCCCATCTTGAGCCCCCTGTTTAATGTTCAGCTTTAAGCCGGAGACTAGTTTAATCCTAGAGAGTATTTGGTTATAGGTTTTGGGATGTAAATCAGAGACATCTTGTAGTACTCCATCAATCCTGTAGCGCAATCTAACTGATTCTTCTTGGGGTTCAAAATGAATATCGGAAGCACTGATCGCCAGAGAGCCGGATAATATTACTTCCAATAATCCGGAAATTCCTCCCTCTTGGAGTAAGATAGCCGATTCTTCCTCTATTTTCTTTTGAATATCAGCTAAGTTTTTTAGACTTTCTAAAAAGGAAGAAATTCTTTCTTCAGATATTTCTATCAATCCGGCTTCTGTTTTTTCTGTTGTTTTTACTTCAGCGTATCTTTCCCAGGCTCTTTCTAGGCTTGTTTCGGAAACTATGTATTGATTAACTGTCAGATTTTTTCTCTCTAATTCTTTAATAATCCCGGCTACTTTTTCATTGCGAGGAGTTCTCATGGCTAGAGAAACTTTTTTACCGGTTAGTTTGAAGGTGGCCACGCCCGCTTCGCGAGCTTCAGCTTCCGGTATTAGTCTTAAGGCATCGGTGTTTATTGAGGTGGTAGTAAGATCAGCGTATTGCAGTTGATAGTTGTTGGCGAGCACTTGAGCCAATTGTTCAGCCTCTCTTAAATGCAGTTCATCTATTTTTTTCTGTTGTTTTTCTTCGTTAAAATCTCCTGTCATTAGTTTATTGTACAACTTTTACCATTAAACTCAATTTGATTTTTCTGTTTGACAGTATTTCTACCTCCATTCCTAGCATCATTACTTTTAAGCCACAATTTTAGAAGGTGGATAATTAAATTTTGATTAACTCCCACTTGGGAGTCCGACTTCCAAGTTGATATTGACAAAAGGAGGTTGTCATGAACTCGATCCTTATTCGTATTGTGGTCGCCATTCTGGCGACCCTCGTTCTTGGCACCCTTATGGGGTGTCAGACCACAGGCACGGGTCGGGTTATTGTCCCGACCAATCCCGGCGAGCGGGTGGTGACGCCTTATATCGGTGTCAGCCCGAACGCCTTTCGGGCGGAGTCCCGCCCGGTAATTGGGCCGGATGGCTCTGTCTATTATGAGACGGTGATGGTTCCCGTCACTGTCCGCGACGAGATCGAGCTCCGGCGCCAGGCGGAGTGGGAGCGAGATGCTGCCCATCGGCGAGCGATGGATCGCCGGCGCCAAGCGGAGTGGGAGGCCGAAAATCAGGCTCGTCAGGCCCAGTGGGAGAGAGATCAGAGAGCTAGGAATCTCCAGACTCTCTCTCGGGAGGTGTCCGGAGCGCTGAGTGACGCTCAGCGCCGGAACGAGAATCGCCTGCGAAATTTGCAGACGATTCGGGATAACCGTCCATCACCCTCACCGTCGGTTCCGGTCCGGACCATTCGGTCCCGCCGGTAACTTCGGTAACCTTAACCATCAACCCCGCCACAGCGCTTGCACTGTCGGCGGGGTTTTTTGTTTCTAATTTCTAAAAATTTCAGATATTATGGCTGTAATGAAAATTATCACTCATTCCGTTGAAGAGACTAAGGCTTGGGCCAAGGATTTTAGTCATACTTTGAAACCCTTACCACACCAGGCGGTAATTTTATCTTTGGTGGGAGAATTAGGGGTCGGTAAAACTTCTTTTACTCAAGGGTTGCTGGCTTCTTTGGGGGTGGTAGATTATGTTACCAGCCCCACTTTTGTAATAGAGAAAGTTTATTCTTTACCTAAAGAATCAGATTTTAAGCGAGTGGTTCATATTGATGCTTATCGTCTATCTAGTAGTAGTGATTTGGATAATTTAGGCTTTTTAAAGCTTGTGGCTGATCCTGAAAACCTGATTGTTATTGAGTGGCCGGAAAGAATTAAAGATATTTTACCGCCTGGAACCAGGTTTATTTATTTTTCTCATCTTACGGACGATGAACGTGAAATAAGGTATGATGAGTAATATATGGCCCAAAGTAAAAAAAACAAAAAGCTGGTGGTCTTAGACGCTCACGCCATCATTCACCGTGCCTATCACGCTCTACCTGACTTTACTTCCAGTCGGGGGGAGCCGACCGGAGGTCTTTATGGTATTGCCTCAATGTTGATCAAATTGATAGGTGATATTAAGCCTGATTATTTGGTTGCTTGTTATGATTTACCGGAGCCTACTTTTAGAAAACAAGTCTATGAAAATTATAAAGCGGGCCGCAAAAAGGCTGATGATATTTTAATAGAGCAAATTAATCGTTCCCGGGACATTTTTTCTGCTTTTTCCATTCCTATTTTTGAAGCCCCCGGTTTTGAGGCTGATGATGTAATCGGCACTATTGTTGAGAAGACGAAAGAACTTGAAGAGCTTGATGTTGTAATTGCTTCGGGTGATATGGATACCTTGCAATTGGTTTCCGGTAAAAAAGTGTCTGTTTATACTCTTAAAAAAGGTCTGAATGACACAGTGATTTATACCCAAAAAGAAGTAGAAGAAAGATTTGGCTTTAAACCGGCTCTTTTACCTGACTATAAAGGACTGAGGGGAGATCCTTCCGACAATATAATCGGGGTCACCGGTATTGGTGAAAAAACGGCAACCACTTTAATATCAAATTTTGGTTCATTGGAGAATATTTACAAAAAATTAGAAAAAAATGAAAAAGATTTTATTGATGTCGGACTTAAGCCTCGTATTATTAATTTGCTTAAAGAAAACGAAGAAGAAGCCTTTTTCTCAAAAACCTTAGCTGTTATACGCCGAGATGCTCCGATTGATTTTACTCTGCCTAAAAATTTTTGGAAAGAAACAATCAATCCCAAGCAGGTTGAAGATCTGTTTAAGGAGTTGGAGTTTCGCAGTTTATTATCAAGATTTAATAACCTGCTGGAGACTAAGGAGGTTTCTGTAAGTAATGAAACGACAACTGTTGATCCCATGATACTAACAAAAATGTCTATTGCTTTTTGGTTATTGCACTCTGATAAAACCAACCCCACTTGGTCTGAAATTGCAGACTTTGCCGAGGCGGATGAACCTGAGAAAGTAAGAGTTGTTTTAGAAAAGCGCTTAAAAAAAGAGTCATTATTAGATGTTTATAATAATATAGAATTGCCCTTGATTCCAATTATTAAAAAGGCCGAACAAAGAGGGATTTTAATAGATGTTGAATATCTTAAAAAATTATCAACCGATTATTCTCAGAAAATCATTAAATTGGAAAAAGAGATTTACAATTTAACAGGAGAAGATTTTAATATTAATTCACCAAAACAATTAGGTGAAATATTATTTGATAAATTGAAATTAACCGCCAAAGGTTTAAAAAAGACAGCCGGTGGAGCTCGTTCAACTAGAGAATCAGAATTGGAAAAACTAAAAAATGAGCATCCTGTTGTAGAATTGATTTTGCAACATCGAGAGTTGAGAAAATTACTCACTACTTACATAGACAATATTCCGGCAATGTTGGATTCCGGTAATAGATTACATACTAAACTCAATCAAGCCGGAACTTCTACTGGTAGAATGTCTTCTTCTGAACCAAATTTACAAAATATTCCTGTCAGAGCGGGGGAGGGAGAGAAAATCAGACGAGCTTTCATGGCGGATTCCGGACATGCTTTGGTGGCAGCTGATTATTCTCAGATAGAAATGAGGGTTCTGGCCGTTTTGTCGGGTGATAAGAATTTATTGCGAGTTTTTTCTACGGGGCAGGATGTTCATAGCGGGGTGGCTTCTCTTGTTTTTGGGGTTTCAGAAGATGAGGTTACTAAGGATATGCGCCGTCAAGCCAAGGTTATTAATTTTGGAATCATTTATGGTATGGGGGTTAATGCTCTAAGGCTTAATTTGGGTACAGATAGAGCCACAGCCCAACAATTTTATGATGATTATTTTAAAGCTTTTCCTCAAATTAAAAATTATTTTGAGACGGTTATCAGCGATGCCCACACTAAAGGTTATACCGAAACTATGTTTGGCCGAAAGCGTTATTTCCCTGGTTTGAAATCAACCTTACCTTTTATTCGTTCTTCAGCCGAGAGAATGGCCATGAATGCTCCTTTACAGGGTACAGCTGCTGATATTATTAAATTAGCCATGATTAAAACAGAAAATAACCTCAAGAAAAAAGGCTTGATAAATCAATGCCATTTTTTACTGCCGATTCATGATGAATTGATGTATGAGGTGGAATCTGGGGTAGTAGAAAAAGCTACTAAGATCATAAAAAACTCAATGGAAGAGGTATGGGAAGAGGGTATTCCTTTAGTGGTTAATGTTTCTGTGGGAAGCAATTGGGGGGAGTTAAAAACCATTGATTAGACTGAATATTGGAAATATTGTAAAGTTTTAAGGTTGAAAAAACTTTATTTTTTATAACTTTTGACTTATTAACAGTAAAAAATCCTTGATTTGTAAGGTTTCTGGTGTTATATTGTGGTTACTGCCATAGGTATTCAAATTAGCAGTGCCAAAGGTCGGTTTTTTAATCAAAAGACAACCAAAATATGAAAAATCTAGTAATTGCTATTATTGTTATTCTTCTAATCATTGTTGGAGTCGTTTACTTCGTAGGAAGGGACTCAGTTGATATGATTGAAGATGTAGAAATGGATCCATTTGGAGAAAATGAATTCACAACCGAAGAAGACCCTTTCATGTTTGATGACTTTGAATTTGAAGTTGTTGAAGATGAGGAAGTTGAAGAAGTAATGGAATAATTTTTCCGATTTAAACAAAACCCCTCAGTACTGAGGGGTTTTGTTTTTTGTTACAATGAATTTATGAATTTTAAGGAAAGGGTTTTTAGGGTTGTAAAAAATATTAAACCAGGGAAGATTCTAACCTATGGACAGGTGGCTTCTTTGGTTGGTCGGCCAAAGTCAGCCCGGGCCGTTGGTGCGGTTCTAAAGACTAATTTTGACCCTGATATTCCTTGTCACCGAGTAATAGGGAAGAGTAGTTTGGGTGGTTATAATAGAGGAATTAATAAGAAGGAAGAATTGTTAAAAAAAGAGGGTTTCATATGGACAAAACCGAGAAAATGAATCAAATCAAAACTGAATTATTAAACCTCAAAGATTCACCTCTTTTAGATTATAGGTTGGCTAATAAATATTTTCCGGTTATTGGAGAGGGTAATCATAATGCTCGTATTATATTTATTGGTGAAGCTCCGGGTAAAAATGAAGCTCTGTCAGGTCGTCCTTTTTGTGGTCGGGCCGGAAAAGTTCTTGATGAATTACTAACCTCGGTTGGCTTAAAAAGGGAAGAGGTTTATATTACCAATATTGTTAAAGATAGACCTCCGGCCAATCGTGATCCTTTACCGACAGAAATAGACTTTTATGCTCCTTTTTTGGATAGACAAATAGAAATTATTAAACCTAAGGTTATTGTGCCTTTGGGGCGTTTTTCCTGTCGTTATGTTTTAAATCTGTTTTCTATACCTGAAGCCGATCAGACTATAGGGGAAGTTCGGGGTAGAATTTTTAAAACTTCGGCTGAAGAAATTCATATTTTACCCTTGTTTCATCCCGCCGCTTGTATTTATAACCCTAAACTCAAAGAAGTTTTAGTTTCTGACTTTCAGAAACTGAAGGATTTTATTTAAATGATATAATCAACTTAATGAAAAAAACAATTTCACTTATTTCTTGGAATGTGAATGGTGTCAGGGCTATTCATCGTAAGGGTTTTTTGGATTTTTTAATCAACCATCATTTTGATGTGGTTGCATTGCAAGAGACAAAGATTTCTGATCCGGTGATTTTGCCGGACGAATTAATTACTCCTGACAATTACAATGCTTATTGGCATTGTGCTTCTGAAAAAAAAGGTTATAGCGGTGTGGCTGTAATGTCTAAAATAATACCCTTAAAAATTAAAGATAATTTCGGACCCAAATCTTTATTGTCTAAAGAGGGTAGGGTGATTGAGATTAAATTTCCCAATTTCACTTTATTGAATATTTATTTTCCTAATGGTAAACAGGGCCGAGAAAGATTAAATTTTAAATTGGAATTTTATAAAGAATTTTTGTCTTATTTGCACAGACTATCCAAAACAGAAAAAAATATAATTTTTTGCGGTGATGTAAACACCGCCCACCGGGCTATAGATCTTGCTCGTCCGGAAGCTAATGAGAAGGTGTCGGGATTTTTACCTGAAGAAAGATTGTGGTTGGATAAGTTTATCACCGCCGGATTTGTGGATGTTTTTCGTCACTTTCATCCCCAAAAAGTG
>JBJHBV010000015.1:0-1849 GCA_050485705.1 Candidatus Vogelbacteria bacterium | reverse complement strand
GTGAAATATAGCTGGTGGGATATGAAAACCAGAGCCCGAGACCGCAACGTTGGTTGGAGGATAGATTATTTTTTTGTTAGTAAAAATTTAATTTCCAAAATCAAACAGATAGATATTATGGATGAGGTTTTGGGTTCGGATCATGCCCCGGTAAGTTTAAAAATAGAATTGTAATGTTTTATTTATTTTGCGGTTCAGATAGAGATAAAGTTAAATTTAAGGCAGATAAACTGCTTCAGTCTTTATTGTTAAAAAAACCCGATGTCTCTTTGTTTAGGTTAGATGATGAAAATTGGCAACAAGATGTTTTTGAGGAATTGATAGCCGGTCAAACTTTATTTGAAAAAAAATACATTGTTTTTGGATACGGGGTTTTAAAAAACAAAGAGGCGGAAGACTTTATTGTTCAATCGGTGGAAGATATTTCTGCCTCGGCTAATATTTTTATTTTTGCCGAGGGGGAGATTGAGTCTGAGATTTTAGATATCTTATTGACTAAGACCGATAAAACCTTGATTCTTGATAGTAAAAAAATAAAATCAAAAGAAATTTTTAACATTTTTTCTTTAGCTGATACTTTTGGACTTCGTGACCGAAGAGCTTTGTGGCTTATTTTCACTAAAGCTCAAATGGCTGGAGTCGGGGGAGAGGAAATATTTTGGCAATTTTATCGTCAGATAAAAAATATGATTTTAGTCTCTCAAAGTAAAGATTTATCAACTTTAAAAATGCATCCTTTTGTTGTTAAAAAAACTTCTCAATCATTGAAAAATTTCAGTCCGGATGAATTGAGATCATTACTTGCTGTTTTAGTTGATATTTATTTCAAAACCAGACGAGGTCTGATTGATATCGATATTGCTTTGGAACAATTTATATTAGAAATCTAGTAAACATAGACAAGAGAGTATTTTTTCTGTATATTTTATCTGTTGTTTTTAAACATCCGCCCGTAGCTCAGTTGGTAGAGCAGTTGCCTTTTAAGCAAACGGTCGAAGGTTCGAGTCCTTCCGGGCGGACCCGTGAATAAATCTTATCCTGTTTATTTAGTGCTTCATAATATTCGTAGTGCCGAGAATGTTGGCTCTATTTTTAGAACTGCCGATGCTTTGGCTGTTAATCATATTTATCTTACGGGGTATACTCCGGCCCCCTTAGATCGTTTTGGTCGGCCTGTTGGTCGGATGTCAAAAACAGCCTTAGGGGCGGAAAAAAACATAGCCTGGACTAAGTACAAAAACATAAATTATTTGTTTAAAAAATTAAAAGCAGAAAACATATCTTTAGTGGCGGTTGAACAAGATAAATACTCGATTGATTATAAAAAATACAAACCAAAATCAGCAACTGCTTTTATTTTTGGAAATGAGGTTAGGGGTTTAAGTCGGGGAGTGCTTGATAATTGCAATCAGATTTTAGAGATTCCAATGAGAGGCGATAAAGAGTCTTTAAATGTTTCAGTGTCAGTCGGGGTGGTTTTATTTAGAATTTTAAATATTTGATTGTTTTACTTTTTTGAGATATAAAGGTTTTGTTTGGTCTTTTAAACACAACAGAAGGAGTCTCTTGATGGAGAAGCGTTGTTGGGATTTGCCTCCTGAGAATGTCGGTCCGGAACTGTTTCACCACCCCTCTTTTCGTCTCGGGGTGCGATTTCAGAAGTGGCTTGCTGGGTGGAAGGAGGACTTTTGCCCCTTTTTGGCAGACCAAAAGTTCAACTTTTTTGAGCTTGAGGATAAGACCAAGGAGGGTTTTATTCCGGCTATGTATCCCGAGTTGGAGGCTTTCATTAGCCCTGAGCTCTTTTTCCGGAATATCGCCTATCTGGTTAAGGGTAATCATGGGGTCT
>JBJHBV010000014.1:0-11737 GCA_050485705.1 Candidatus Vogelbacteria bacterium | reverse complement strand
GTAGAAGACAAACTGATCAAAGGTCGGGTTTTACTGAAACTCTTTCCTTTTTATGAAATAAGTTTGTGGCCGGGAGACTTAAAAGCCAGTCATAATTTCTAATATGTCGGAATCTAAAAAAACAAAAGAAGCTGAATTACTATCAGTCAAAGGTATGCGCGACATCATCGGCAAGGATGTTTTTCTCTATCAAGGCTTTATGGAAAAAGCCTCTGAGATTGCTTTGTACTATGGTTTTCAACCGATAGAGACCCCTATTCTTGAGAAAACAGATCTTTTTGCCAGAGGAGTTGGTGAGATCACCGATATAGTGGAAAAAGAAATGTATACCTTAAAAACAAAAGGAGGCGACAAATTAGCTATGCGTCCGGAAGGTACGGCAGCGGTTATGCGAGCCTATTTTGAACACGGCATGCAGTCCAAACCTCAACCGATAATGCTTTATTACAGCGGGCCTTTCTTCCGTCACGAAAAACCACAGCAAGGACGATTTCGTCAATTCTATCAATTCGGTTTTGAAATTTTAGGAACCAAGAAAAGTATTGCCGATGCTACCATTATCCGATTAACCACCTTGATTTTAAATGAAGCTGGAATATCAAATATCAGATTAAAGATAAACAGCATCGGAGACCAAGAAAGTAGAAATTCATTTAAGCGAGAATTACTAAGCTATTACAAAAAAAATGCACGTAATATTTGTCCGGAATGCAGAGAAAGATTAAAGAAAAACCCCTTAAGAGTTCTTGATTGTAAAGAGGAAAAATGCCAACCCATCAAACAAGAAGCACCGGAAATTGTCAGCCACCTCAATCCGGAATCAAAAAAACACTTCAAAGAGGTTTTAGAATATTTAGAAATGATGGATATCCCTTATGAAATAGACAATACACTGGTTAGAGGTCTGGATTACTATTCTCATACTGTTTTTGAAGTGGTGGCCGATGAAGGAGAAGAAGAAACCAAATCCGGACTAGCTTTAGCAGCTGGTGGTAGATATGACTATCTATCAAAAATGCTTAAGGCTAAAAAAGATGTCCCCGGGGTTGGTGGGTCTATTGGTATCGACAGAGTTATTACCCTACCTAATTATGCCAAACTGGCACCAAGAATAGTCAAGAAACCAAAAGTCTTCTTTATTCAATTAAGTTTTGAGGCCAAACTAAAATGTTTTGAAGTAATTGAAATACTAAGAAAAGCTAAAATTCCTGTCGCTCAATCCCTCTCCAAAGACTCTCTCGGAGCCCAGCTGGCAATAGCGGAAAAGATGAAAGTTCCCTACACCATTATCCTTGGACAAAAAGAAGCTCTAGACAACACGGTGATCGTACGCAATATGGATAGCCGTTCTCAAGACACCATCTCTATTGATAAATTGGCTCAGTATATAAAGAAAATATAATCACATTTGCCAATATTTCCCCTTCATGGTAACCTTTAAACCTATGAGTAATGTATTGATAGAAGTTAAAAAAACAGGAAGCGAATCAAACGCCAATCTATTGCGTCGTTTTAGTCGTAAAGTAAAAGGGGCCGGCTATGTGATTCAAGCCAAGGGCTTAAAGTACAAAGAAAGAAATGTTTCAGAATTCAAGAAAAAACAACAAACTCTAAAAAAACTACGCAAGCAAGAATTCTTAGCCAGACTACGCAAGCTGGGTAAGATCAAAAATGTTTACAGTAAATAACACAACCAAAAAGCAGACACCTCGTCTGCTTTTTGAAAAAATAAGCGACAAAATACTAGGTAAGAAGTACGACTTAAGTATTGTTTTTGTTGGTAAGAAAAAATCTCAGACTCTCAATAGGACATTCAGACAAAAAGACAAACCGACAAATGTCCTAGCTTTTCCTTTGTCCAAAACAAATGGAGAAATTTTTATTGATCTTGATACAGCTAAAAAAACAGCCAGGGAGTTTAATCAAAATTTAGAATTTCATTTAAACTATTTGCTTATCCACGCCTGTTTACATTTGAAAGGTTACGACCATGGTAGTACAATGGACAATGAGGAAGACCGATTAATAAAAGCTCTTAAGCTAAAGGACAAAAACATTAATGAGTCGTCATATAGTCACAGGTCTGGACATCGGGACAGCATCCATTCGAGTAATAGTCTGCGAATACAAAAGCGGAAGTAGTATTCCTCGTGTTTTAGCTTTGGTAAAAAATCCTTCTAGAGGATTAAGACGGGGTTACGTACTTCAGCCCGATGAAGTACGTTATTCAATCAAAGAAACCATTAATGAGGCGGAACGCCAAGCCGGAATCAGAATCAAACGAGTGTTTTTAAGTCTTGGAGGTATTACTCTAGAATCAAAAATAGCCGAAGGGGGCATTGCTCCCGGCAGAGCTGATTCAGAAATAAATGAAACTGATATCAACAGAGCAATTGAAGCCAGCGAAGCCAATCTTCCAGACACCAAAAACAAGACTGTAATGCACAAAATACCCCTGGGCTTCAAACTTGACGGACGAAGAGTCTTAGGACGTCCGGAAGGTCTGAAAGGGGCAAAACTAGAAGTAAAAACCCTTTTTATACTCTATTCTTCCCAACACCTAAACGATATGTTGAATTTAGTAGAAGAAGCAGGACTGACAGCGGAAGATGTTATTGTCTCTCCTTTAGCGGCCAGCTTCTCCACCCTGACCAAACTTCAAAAAACCTCCGGCTGTGTTTTAGCCAATATCGGCTCCCAGACCACTTCTATTGTAGTTTTTGAAGAAGGTATTCCTATCTCAGTACAAGTTTTTCCAATCGGCTCCACTGATATCACCAACGATATCGCCTTAGGTTTGCAAATTGCTATTGAAGATGCTGAAAACATAAAACTTGGTAAAAAGCAAAGCGAAGTACCCAAGAAAAAATTAGAAGAAATAGTAGAAGCCAGACTATCCGATATTTTTGAACTAATCGAAAATCATTTAAAAAAACTGGGCTGTAACGGTCTCCTTCCGGCTGGTATTGTCATTACCGGTGGAGGTTCGGGAATAGATGATATTGAAGAATTTGCTAAAAAATATTTTAAACTACCGGCTAAAAGACCAACTGATACCATCAGCTCAAGCTCACGCAATCAGATAAGAGATCCAGAATGGTCCGTAGCCTATGGTCTGTGTCTGTATGGCTCAGACTCGGAAGCCGAAGAATCAATAGGTCTTAAAGTAGCCAGAAAAACAAAAATTCAATTTGTTCGCTGGCTAAGAGAGCTTCTGCCTTAATTTTTAAAACTCATAAAATCTTATTTGCTTTTTTGGCGTGGGTAAGTTACCATAAAGCCTAAATAACCAATAAAAATCAACGAAAATATGCCAAAAGTCTCACCAGAAATAGAAGCTTTCGCCAGAATCAAGGTTATCGGTGTCGGTGGCTCAGGTACCAACGCCATCAACCATATGATCAACTCCAAAGTTAAGGGGGTGGAATTCATCGCTATGAATACCGACTCGCAACACCTGCACCACTCAGTAGCTTCAAAGAAAGTACATATTGGTAAAAACTTAACCAGAGGATTAGGTACCGGAATGGATCCTGAGATCGGGAAAAAAGCGGCTGAAGAAAGTTTGGAAGATATTCAAAATGTTATCAAAGGAGCCGACATGGTATTTATCTCCGGTGGTATGGGTGGAGGTACCGGTACCGGTGCTGCCCCGGTGATTGCTCGAACCGCCAAAGAACAAGGAGCCCTAACAGTGGCGGTAGTGACCAGACCATTCTTTTTTGAAGGCAAACACCGAATGATATTATCCGAAAAAGGAATTGACGAATTAAGAAAAGAAGTAGACGCCATTATCGCTATCCCTAACGACAGATTACTGGGAATTATAGACAAAGAAACCACAGCCCAAGATGCCTTTGCCATGTGTGATGAAATACTGCGACAAGCAGTAGAAGGCATTTCCAACATCATTACCATCCCGGGTATTATTAATGTTGATTTTGCCGACATTAGGGCTGTAATGCAAAACGCCGGTTCAGCTTTAATGGGTATTGGTCATGCCAGTGGTGACAATAGAGCCACTGAAGCAGCCAGAGGGGCCATTAACTCTCCCCTGCTTGATCTATCAGTAGATGGAGCCAAAGGAGTACTATTTACCATCGCCGGAGGTTCTGATATGACCATGTTTGAAATTCAAGAGGCGGCTAAAGCCATTACTGAATCAATAGACAATGATGCTAAAGTTATCTTCGGAGCTATTAACGATGAAAAATTGAAGAAAAATGAAGTCAAAGTTACTGTTATTGCTTGTGGTTTCCCTGAAAATCTAAAACGAAGAGTAGAAAATGACGAAATGGAAACTAAACAAGAATCACCCAAAAAAGAAGTAAAAATCAATACTGACAAATCATCTCGAAACCCCTTTGATATTGAACCCATAAAGGGTAAAGAAGAAGAAAAAGACGATGACGATGATTGGTCATCTATCCCCGCTTTTCTTAGAAGATCAAACAAAAAATAATCTCTAATATGATTTACGACACCACAATTATCGGTGGCGGTCCGGCTGGGGTAGCAGCCGGTGTTTATTCCGCCAGAAAACATTTAAAAACTCTATTTCTAACTTTTGATTTTGGTGGACAATCTGTTGTTTCCCCCGATATTCAAAACTGGATTGGTACCCCAAATATTTCCGGAGAAGATTTAGCAAAAAGTTTAGAGGGACATCTAAGAGTCTATGAAGGTGACAATCTAACTATCAAAACAGGAAACAAAGTCAGCAGTATCAATAAGGAAGGTGATATTTTCACTATCAAATACGGTGACGAGACTTTTCAAAGCAAGACCATCTTAATGACTGCCGGTTCCAATCGTAGAAAATTAGACATACCGGGAGCAGCCGAGTTTGACCAAAAAGGACTCACCTATTGCGCTAGCTGTGATGGCCCCCTATTTACCGATATGGATGTGGTGGTTATTGGTGGAGGTAATGCCGGCTTTGAAACAGCCGGGCAGCTTCTAGCCTACACCAAAAGTGTCACCCTTCTCCACCGAGGTTCGGAATTCAAAGCTGATCAAATTACAGTCAAAAAACTCCTTCAAAACGAAAAATTCACCGCCCTCACCGAAGTCGTACCAACTAAAGTCTTGGGTGACAAGTTCGTCACCGGTCTTGTCTATCAAGACAAAAAAAGTGGTGAAGAAAAAGAGCTAAAAGTGCAGGGTATTTTTGTAGAAATCGGTTTTATTCCTAATACAACTTTTATTAAAGACTTAGTTGAAACAAACGAATATGGGGCTATTGTAATTGACCACAAAACCCAACAAACCTCTACTCAAGGCATATGGGCTGCCGGAGACTGCACCGATTCTCTTTACCATCAAAACAATATTGCAGCCGGAGATGCAGTCAAAGCAGTAGAAGATATTTATACTCATCTTCATTTAAAATAAAGCCCCGGCACACAAGATGTGCACCGAGGCAATGTATCAGTTGAAGAGCTTATAAAGCTTGCCAAGCAAGCTCTCGTTGCCCGATTCTTCCATCGGATCAGTTGAACACTCTTCTGATCTTCGTTCCCGTCCGGAAATGAACGGGCAAGGGATCAGATCAACCCCCTTGATCATCATAGGATTTGGATCCCCCATGCGTATTGTCTCCTGTTAGGGTTAGTTTAATCCTAAAACACACTACAACATTAAAAACAAATGTCAACGAAATTTGGGGATAGTGACTTATCTAACACTTCTTCACTGAATCAATCCACTCTTGGAAAGCATCCTCCATAGACTTCCGCCGGCGTTCGTCCAAATCCTTAAGTGCTGGCCTAATTTGCTCCAAAAAGTCTTCGAAAAACTTTTCCTGCTCGGCTGGATTGGAAAAAAATGGCTTGCCTCCCGGAATCATTTCCAAGGGAAGAATCTGACCACACTCAGAACACCTTTACATAGACCAAACTCCTCAACCCTCTATCACAACCCCACGCTGTGATTCTGTTTAGAGAATAAAACTAATGGAAGTTTTTATCAATATGGAAAGAAGTTTGATCATAAAGTCCTAAAAAATTATATTCGCTATATTAAAATAGTCAGTGCGGAAAGGGAGGGATTCGGGGTCAAGTTTCTAAGTAAATTATTTCGCAAGCTCATAATTTTACTAAGAACTTCCTCCCCGGGCTCGCCGAATTGATGCTTCGCATCTCCGGCTCCGCCTTTCGAATCCCTCCCTACTTTTAAGCTGTCAATTTTAATATAGCTCCAAGTATTCGCTATATTAAAATAGTCAGTGCGGAAAGGGAGGGATTCGAACCCTCGAAGGGGTTACCCCCTTACAGCTTTTCGAGAGCTGCGCTTTCAACCACTCAGCCACCTTTCCCAAAACAGACTAATCTTAACACAATTTTTGCCTTTATCTCAAAAAGCTGTTATAGTAAACAGCGCTACTGCTTATCCAGTAAGCTTTAGGCCCTATCGTCTAACGGCTAGGACGCCACCCTTTCACGGTGGAAATCGGGGTTCGATTCCCCGTAGGGTCACAAATTTTTGTAGAAAATTTTAACTTTTGTTTTGTAAAAGCAAAAGGAACCGAAAAGCGGAGGCGGTATACAAGATGACGAGCTTGCGAGTAATGCTTGTCGCCGATCTCTGGGAGTAACCACACAATATTTTAAAAGCAAAGCGAATTAAAATATTGATGTGAGTTGACCCCGATTCTACGCAGGGTCACCAACAACACTATTGTTCAAGTAATTTAAATCTGCTAAATTATCTATGTTTACAAGGGCGGTTAGCTCAGCTGGTTAGAGCGTCGCATTGACATTGCGGAGGTCACAGGTTCGAGTCCTGTATCGCCCACACCCTAAAAAATGAAAATTCTAGCAATAGAAACAAGCTGTGATGAAACAGCAATAAGTATAATTGACGGACAAGGTGAGGTAGATTCGCCTAATTTTGATGTCTTAAGCCATTTAATATCTTCTCAAGCTGAACTACATGCCAAATGGGGTGGTGTAGTACCGGGGCTTGCCAAAAGAGAACATGCAAAAAATATTATACCTCTACTTGATCAAGCTTTAGTGGGAAGTAAACTAAAAAAAGAACAAGAGTACACCTTATCTGAAAATCAAAAAGAAGAATTGAAAGAATTATTTATTCACGAGATAGATTTAGCAGAAAAATTTATAGAATATATAGAATCAATCTCTCCGCCCGAGATTGATGCCTTGGCTGTCACTTACGGTCCTGGATTAGAACCAGCTTTATGGGTTGGAATAAATTTTACCAAGGCTTTAGGTAAAGTGTGGCAAAAACAAGTGATTGCCATTAATCATATGGAAGGACATATTGTCTCCCCTCTTTTGGAAAATACAAAAAAAATTGAATTCCCAGCCATTGCTCTCCTGATTAGCGGTGGGCACACTGAAATAGTGTTAATGCGAAACTGGTTTGATTATAAAATCATCGGACAAACCAGGGACGACGCTGTAGGTGAAGCTTTCGACAAGGTGGCGAGACTACTGGGATTACCCTACCCCGGCGGACCTCAAATATCTCTTTGGGCAGAAAAAGAAACCGATCCGTTTGTCGATCTACCACGACCAATGATTAACACTCCAGACTATGACTTTTCTTTTTCCGGCCTGAAAACCGCTGTCTTTTATGCCGTGAAAGATAAAAAATTATCCGATAAAGAAAAAGCTCATATTGCCAAAGAATTTCAAGAAGCAGTCATTGAGGTTTTAATAAAAAAAACTTTTAAAGCTCTGGAAGACTTTGGAGCAAAGAGCCTGGTCATTGGCGGCGGAGTGATAGCCAACAAAGCCTTACAAGAAAAAATAAACATTGTACAAAGAGAAAAATATCAAGACCTGAACATCTTCCTGCCAGAAAACAGTGTCATTACAGACAATGCCACAATGATCGCTATCGCCGCCTATCTACACCTCAAGTCTGGAAAAGTAAAAAGAAGAGAGATGATTGAAGCTTCCGGAAATGCCAAAATTGATCAAGAATAAATCCCTCTAAAAAGCTTACAAAACAAGGCTTACATGGTATTATGGAAGCCATGAGTGATAAATTAACCAAACCTTACGACCCCCAAGAAACCGAGCCTCGGATATACAAAATTTGGGAAGATTCTGGATATTTTAACCCGGACAATTTACCTGGAGACAGAGAAGAATCCTTCACTATTATCATGCCTCCACCAAATGCCACCGGCATCCTCCATATGGGTCACGCTCTAGGTAACACCTTACAAGATATTATGATTCGCTACCAAAGAGCTCGAGGTAAAAAAACCCTCTATCTACCTGGAACCGACCATGCTGCTATTGCCACTCAATCCAAAGTCGAAAAGGAAATTTATAAAAAAGAAAAGAAAAGTCGCCACGACTTGGGACGAGAAGAACTTCTAAAAAGAATAGGAGAATTTGTTAGAGATAGTCAAAACACAATAATCTCCCAAACCAAAACCATAGGATCTTCTTGTGATTGGTCTAGAGAAGCTTTTACCTTAGATGAAAAAAGATCTCTAGCAGTCAAAACAGTTTTTAAAAAGATGTATGACGATGGTTTGATCTACCGCGGTTTAAAAGTTATCAACTGGGACCCCAAAGGTCAGACCACTATCTCAGATGATGAGATTGTCTATGAATCTCGTCAAGCAAAATTCTATACTTTTAAATACAGTAAGGACTTCCCCATCAGTATCTCCACCACCAGACCAGAAACCAAAGTAGGTGATGTAGCGGTAGCGGTGCACCCGGGCGACGAAAGATACAAAAAATTCGTCGGTCAGGAATTTAAAGACATAGATTTCTGCGGGGTGAAGATAGATATTAAAATTATTGCTGATGAATCAGTCGATCCGGAATTTGGTACCGGTGCCCTAGGCGTCACTCCGGCCCACTCTATGACTGATGCCGAAATAGCCACCAAGCACAACCTGCCAATGATTCAGGTGATAAACGAATATGCCAAAATGTCTGTTGGTGACGACCTCCTCCTAAACAAGAAAACCACTGAAGCCAGAGAGATAATTGTAAATTGGCTAAAAGAAGAAGGTTTGTTAGAGAAAGAAGAAACCATAGAACAAAATGTGGCAACAGCTGAAAGAACGGGAGGAATAATAGAACCATTACCCAAATTACAATGGTTTGTTGATGTTAATAAAAATTTTACTCTACCCTACTCTGAAATTAATGAGGTTAAGAGCGGATCTGAAACCAGCCTTAAGGAAATAATGATTAAAACGGTGCAAAGCGGTCAAATTAAAATACTGCCGGATCATCTCAATAAGACTTATTTCAACTGGGTAGAAAACCTCAGGGATTGGTGTATCTCAAGACAAATTTGGTATGGCCATCGCTTACCAGTATGGTACAGGGGTGATGAAATTTATGTTGATATTAATCCCCCAGAAGGAGACGATTGGCAACAAGACGAAGACACTTTAGATACTTGGTTTTCATCCAGTCTATGGACTTTCTCCACTCTTGGGTGGCCAGAAAAAACTTCTGATCTAGAAAAATATCACCCGACAAATGTCTTAGAGACCGGCTATGAAATCATCTTTTTTTGGGTAGCCAGAATGATTTTAATGACTGGCTATACTTTAGGACAGATACCGTTTCATACTGTTTATTTGCATGGTACGGTCCGAGACACCAAAGGACGCAAAATGTCTAAATCCCTCGGCAACGGAATAGATCCAACAGACATGGCTCAAAAATACGGTGCTGATGCCAGCAGAATGGCTTTGATTATAGGCAACACCCCCGGAAAAGACTCTAAATTATCAGAAGATAAAATTAAAGCCTATAAGCATTTTGCCAATAAACTCTGGAATATTAGTCGATTTATTTTATCTAACACTGAAGAAACTTATCCTCAAACAAAAACAAATCCTGAGGATCAAAAATTACTTCAAGAAAAAGACGAGCTCTTGATAGAAATCACCGAGGATATGAACCAATATCGGTTTCATTTAGCAGCAGAAAAAATATATCAATACACTTGGCACCGCCTAGCAGACGAAATATTGGAAGAAAGTAAAGATATTTTCAAAAACGAAAATGAGACAAGTAAAGCTTCCAGACAAGAGGCATTGATGATTATTTTAAAAGACATACTGAAAGTCTTACACCCTTTTATGCCCTTCATCACAGAAGAGATCTGGTCCTTCATGCCGGACAATGAAAACCTTCTAATCATTGAATCATGGCCAATCAAGAATTAGAATTAATTCATCTATTTTATGCTTTTGTTGGAGGGGTATTCCCCGCTTTGGTTTGGTTATGGTTTTGGCTAAAAGAAGACAGGAAAAATCCGGAACCCAACAAAATGATCGCCTTGACCTTCATTATGGGGGGCTTATCAGTCTTTCTGGCCTTTTGGCTACAATCTGCGGGCCTGAGCCTATTTAATCAAAACCCTAAAACCTTAATATCTATAGCCAATCTATCTTGGGCCTTTTTCTTAATCAGTTTTCCTGTCCTTATTTTTATGGCTTTTACGGAGGAGTTAGCCAAATTTGTCGCTGTGTGGTTTACCGCCCTCAAAAGTCGTTTCAATGACGAACCGATAGATGCTATGGTCTATATGATTACCGGGGCTTTAGGTTTTGTGGCTTTTGAAAACAGTTTATTTATTCTCACCTCTATTTTACAAGATGACCACTATTTGGATTTTATAGCGACCGGTAATTTACGCTTTATTGGAGCTTCTGTGGTACACATAGTATCCTCAGCTATTATCGGAGCGTCTATATCTCTAAGTTACTACTCTAAAACCAAAATTAAAGTCCTAAATCTTACGCTGGGATTTATCCTCGCCGTCTTATTGCACACGCTCTTTAACTTTCTTATAATTACAGAAAGAGAAATCGGTATACTTGGCGTATTTGCCTTATGGTGGGTTATAGCTATTGTTGTAATGCTAATGTTTGAAAAAGTAAAAAATAGCGAAAAGTTAAATTTTAATAAATAATAGAAATATAAATTATGCCTAAAGACAGAAGATCATTTTTTGAAAGAATTACCGGTACAATATCGGTCACTGACGACAGGGAGGATTTTGATGACTATGAAGAATTTGATAGTCGTCGACGCAAACCAGCTAGTCAGCCTCCGAAAGAAGTAGACTGGATAGAAGAAGAAACTCAAGATGGAGAACTAACCGTTGACGTTTATCAAACCCCAAGTGATATTATTGTTCAAACCATGGTGGCCGGGGTCAGGCCAGAAGATCTTTCTATTTCCATCACCAGAGAGATGATAACCATTAAAGGAACCAGAGAAAGAGCAACGGGAATTGCAGATGAGGACTACTATCAAAAAGAACTATATTGGGGTTCTTTCAGCCGAACTATCCTTTTGCCAGCTGAAGTAGAGACAGAAGAAGCTGAAGCTTTAGAAAAACACGGCTTGTTGACCATCAAACTTCCCAAAATAGACAAAGATAGAATTCAAAAACTTAAAGTTAAAACGGGGTAGATAGTAGTTAGAAATTAGTTAATAGAAAAAACAAAAGCCCCAAACAGGGCTTTTGTTTTTGTGCTTGGGGGCGGGCTCGAACCGCCGACCCTTCGCTCTTCAGGCGAATGCTCTAGCCAACTGAGCTACCCAAGCAAAAAGATAACGGTACTATTGTACTAGTTTGAGGACCTTTTGCCAAGAGTATGTACTCGTCCACCACATATGAGACTCTGACTCTGGTAATTTAGATATAATATACTGCAAAGGTGAAATTAGACCAAGTGAATGATGAGGACGTTTGGTGTTAAACCAAATAAGGT